>CAYLJE010000178.1:0-4295 GCA_964383915.1 uncultured Rikenellaceae bacterium | reverse complement strand
ATGCTATGGGAACATTGATGGCGGCGGCCCACCCGACTATGCCAATATTTATGGGCAGAGGACGGACGAATTCCTTAAGCTCTCGGAAGAGTGGGTAAAACAGGTAAGTAAAGTATGGAAAGAGTATTCCATTCATAATGGAGGACCGGTTGTTTTTGTACAGATAGACAATGAAGTTATGGCCCACAACTTGTATTTTTCGCGATTTCTCGAGGAGAAATATAATTCTGTAAAAAGTATAAACAAGCGCTGGGGAACCCATTTTAACGATTTCGAATCGATTGTTAAAGACAAGGATGCATGTGAAGGGAAGGTTAGCTGGCTTAATGATATGGATGTCATGGAATATAGGACAAGATATTTTCCCAAATGGTATATCTCATCTGTTTGCAAAATGTTTGAAAAATATGGAACCGATGTACCGTTGATGGTTAATAATACCTTCCTTAGCCTTCAGGATTGGTATGAGCTTCAGAAAGAGGTGGCATTTGTGGGCCTGGATTATTATGGTTATTATCTTTTGCCAGGTGATTCATATTATTGGGACTATCTCACTCTTTCCCTTAACAATAATATCAACAATTTTCCCTGGTCTCCGGAATTTCAATGCGGTTCGTCAATGACGCTCTTTGGCCCGACGCCTTCCCAACATGAGAAGTTGGTTACTTTTTTTGCTCTTGCCAGCGGGATGCGGGGCATGAATTATTATATGTTTGTAGGAAGGGAGCGATGGGAAGGATTCTCCCCGGTAACAAAATTTGCCCAGATACGGCCCGAATGGTACGCGTTCAAGCATTTTTTCAAAGTTTTGAAAGACATTGACTGGGTGAGTTTGCAAAGGCAATGTTCTGTTGGTTTACTTTGGTCACAGGAACAATACTGGCGCTATATCTACGAGGGCGGGCGGAAATACAATATTCAGTTTGATGATTACACGGATGTGGCCTCAAAAACGTATGAATGTGCCCAACAACCCATGTGGAATTATGTCAAAACACTCATCAGGTCAGATATAAACTTTGATGCGGTGGATATCCGCACGGATTTATCAAAATACCCCGTGTTAATCTATGCAGGCACAAACATTCTGGATGCTGATCTTCAGGATAAACTGGCTGATTATGTCAATAACGGTGGGAAATTAATATTTCTGAGCCCGCCCCCCGATAAAGAATATAATGAGGAACCTTCTATGGAACTTGATAAACGTTTGGGGCTTTTAACGGGAAAAGATATACAGAAAGAAACAACGGTAGTCCTGGGTGACAAAAAAATAAAGACTTATCTTTTTACCTCTTACCCGGGTGTTCCGCCGGAAGAAATATTAAGCAGGACCGCCGACGGAACGGTTTGTGGGATAAGGAAGCAGGTTGGGAAAGGAGAGGTTTTCCAATTTGGTTTTTCAGCATTAGACCCTGCTGTTTTAAATGAAGTTGTAAAGCTGGTTAACCTGCCCCTGCCTGTCAGGGGGGATAACCCGTGGGTTCAAACGAGCCTGCACCGAAGTGATGATGCCACGGTGGTGATGGCCATAAACAGGAACACCGTGGAAGAGAGTGTGAAGATAAAGATATTTCCGGACCTTCATCTCAATAAGGATGTCTGGGTTGAGGAAGAGTTCACCCATAAAAAATTAACAATGGAAGATGGGCAAACATTTGAGATTACCATTCCTGCAAAGGATGTGGCGGTAATTTATATCAGAAAGCATAAAAAGGTAGAAGCAGGTCCTGACCAGGATGAAAAAATGAGGCGGCTTTTCGAAGGGGTCGGATTCTCACAGTCCTCTGAAAAACAGTAAACAAAACAAATTAAAAAGCACAGTATTATGAAAAGCACACAAGAAGAAATTCTCAGGATATATAGTCATTATTTAATTTTATTGATGAGTATATTCTTGCTTGTATCCTGTGGGCCTCATGTAAGGGAACAAAAGGCCACCCTTGCTGCTAACCCTGAGAGACAACCGGTAAACTGGTGGTGGGAACCTATATTTTCAGGCCGTGGTGAGCTGCATCTGATGGGTGGGGCTGCTGCTTCAACGCAGGATAATTATGAAAAGTTTATGACATCCATTACGCTCCATCGTTTTGACCCCGGTACTATTATCATTGATGACAAGTGGTGTGATCTTTATGGGGATCCGCGTGCGGACCAGGTAAAGTGGCCTGATATGCGGGGCTTTATTGATAAGTACCAGGGCAGGGGGCAGCGTGTTATTTTATGGATGAAGCTTTGGGATACCGAGGGAATCCCACCGGAAGAATGCATCTTGCAAAAAGGCAAGCCGGTTGCCGTTGACCCGAACAATCCCGAATATGAAAAGCGTTTACGGGCATCCGTTCGCCGGATGCTTTCATCTGAGGAAGGATGTTTGAACGCCAGCGGACTTTTTCTGGCCAACCTCCCGCAATATCATAAGATAAAATCGCATGATAATATTTCCGGAATTGAGTATGCAAAAAGATTGTTGGGCATCATCCGCGACGAAGCCAAAAAAAATAAGCCTGATGCGCTTCTTATAACAGAAACTGTTGAGCCGGTACTTGCCGGGAATGTGAATATGTTGTATCTGAACCCGGTTGTTGCTCCGGGTAAATCATTAAAGGAGAGCATAGACTCCCGGGTAAAGATTGCAATGGAAGCCTGTCCCGATTGCCTTTTAACATGGGGTATTTTTCCTGTTTCAGGCAAGAAAGAATGGGATGACAATGTATCGATACAATTACTTGCTTCCGAAAAGGGAAATGATGAGATGAAGCGCCATGATCCCGGCAAAATAGTTCCCCATCCAACAGTGGTTCCTGTGCTTTATTATGCAACCCGTGTTGGTAACGGGAAAGAGGACGTATTTACGTGGAATGATTATGAGACGTTACGAAAAATAAGGAATAATTATCGCTGGAAGTACCAGTATTCGCACCCTGTTTCTATTCGTAAAATAAGACAAAAGACGGCGAGCTGGTCTGCTCTGGCGCCGGGGCAGATTATCGCCCAGCCTTTTATACAGCCGATTGTCTCCTCAGGCGGTTATGATACCCGCGGTGTTAAACGGGCCGTGGTGTGGCTAAACAACGAGAATATGTCAGGTACTTTTGAATTGATAGACGTGACCCGGAATGAGCAGGATCCTACGCGGCAAGCAGTATGTTATACAGGCAAACTTCAGCCGGCAGGAAACAAAATCTGGGGTGGCAATAACCTTGTAGCCGATTTCACGGATTTTCAGAAGCCCGGCTTCTATCTTCTCCGCGTACATCTTGATAAAACGATAGAGACCGTTGACGCCTCTCATTTTATGATAGAAGACAATTTTTATATGCGCCATGCTTCACAAGCGGGACATTGGTATTACTATGAACGTTGTGGTACAGAAATCCCCGGTTCCCATAAGGCGTGTCATCTCAGTGATGGCATCCTGCCCGATGGTACACACAAAGATTTTACCGGCGGCTGGCATGATGGTGGCGACTATAATAAATGGTCGCATTATGGTTACTACGGAATTATCTCGCTTTTGGAACTCGCCGAACTGGAGAAAGAGCAACATTGGGAAGACCCTTCCCCACTGCCATCCCCTGTAAAAGATGCGGACTGGGAATGTAAATATATTTTAAAGATTCTTACACCGGAAGGGCATCTTATGTCATTGTTTGCCCCGGGTCCCAGCCCCTGGAATTGGTTGGGTACCCCTGAGCGGGAACCTATACGAATGGCGCGGGTGGAAAATGGCAGGTCCCCCCAGGTGACTGCCTGGACAGCCGCTGCCCTGGCCCGCATGGCTTTTTATACAAAAAATGAAGAATATCGTGAAAAGTATATAAATGCAGCAAAAACTTTATATGATATTGCATTAACACGAAAATTGGATTCTCCGGATTATAGTGTCTATAAAAACGATTATCTGGGAATTCAATCTGCACTCCTAATGACCGATATTGCCTTTGTTGATCTTGGGCTTAATCAAGAGCAGTATCAAAAGGATGCTTTAACCAGAGTAAATGCCATATTGGGACAGCAGGACAAACAGGGTTTTTTCTATACCGACAAAGAACGAACCAACAAGCGGGTTTTATCAGGGTATTTTATGTTACCTCTTTATCATTTTCTGCAGGTTCAGGCAGGTCATTCCTGGAAGGAAAAAATAACAGGGGTGTTTGTTCGTTGGGCAAGGTTCATCGAACCGACCTTAAAGGATAAACCATTTGGTCAGGTAGGCTCTTTCGACTTTGCCGAAGGGAAAACCTATCTTGGGACGGGAAATATCGGAACGTCCGTAGCCGGATGGGGACTGG
>CAYLJE010000177.1:0-4339 GCA_964383915.1 uncultured Rikenellaceae bacterium | reverse complement strand
CCACAGGTCTCGCCTCTTTCGGCAATGCCGGTTAAAGGAGTCAATGCTTTTAAAACATCATCACCGGCAAGACCAAATTGTTCTTTTAAAGCCAAAAAACTACTCTGGGCACAATTGTAGGAGATATGCATGTATTGATCAACCTTTTGATCGAGCAACTTCAGGACCAGATCCCGCGGCATTTGTCTGTTGGACGAGATTTTATTTTCCAAAGTTGTTTCAACTGATCTTTCAACTTTTTGCCTATTTTCATTATTCCGTTTGTTCATGCATGCCCCTAATGTTACACTTCCAATTATTGCTGCTGATAACTTACCTATAAAATTACGACGTTGAAGCTTGTTTATCATGGCTATTCTAATATTAATTAAATGAACCTAAAGAACTGTTACGAAATAACTTATTTATTTCATTACGATATTGCATCTTTGGAGAATGAAAGATACAAACTTTTTATCTAATCGGAATACAATTTTATCTCTTTTGTTGGATGAAAAATCTTCGTGAAATTTTTATAAGCTTTCCCTGCCCTGAATTCTATAATTTTATTACTTTTATCCTGTATTGTCGGGTAAGTGTTTGTTTTTACTAAAATACTTTAAATATAAGTGTTTGCATAGGCGTGTAAGGTATTATTGAATCTTCGCGTACTAGCGGTCAGAAATATTAAAGAGAAGTCATGAAGGGATTATTGAATGAACTACCTCGGGGCTCTGCCACGAGGTATCACAAGGAATTATTTGTTTCCGACCCAGAGGGTCGGGGAATCAAACCATTTCTTCTCGTCCGCCATAGCGGAACGCGAAGTCGGATTAAAAATTTATTTGATACATTTTTCACAAAGGCTTATCTAACGGTAATGCTTTTGATGGTTACTGTTTATGTGAATGGTCAGACGTTAAAACTTTTTGAGCCGGTGCCCGCGAGAAAATCAGGTATTGTATTTAAAAATATTATTACAGAGGATCTGCATCACAATGCGCTAACACATGAAAATCTGTACAACGGTGGTGGTGTTGCAATAGGAGATATTAACAATGATGGTTTAGAGGATATTTTTTTTATTTCCAATATGAGATACAACAAATTGTACCTCAACCTGGGAAATCTTAAGTTTAAGGACATAACAAAAAGTGCGGGTGTTGGAGGGAGAAAGGGCTGGAAGACAGGTGTAACCATGGTGGATATTAATGGAGATAACTTGTTGGATATTTATGTTTGTTACTCCGGCAGAGGAGATCCTGAAAAGAGAAGAAATGAACTATTTATTAATAAAGGCAATCTGAAATTCGAAGAAAAGGCCAAAGCCTATGGTTTGGACATTCCGTCTTATTCGACCATTGGCGCATTTTTCGATTATGACCTTGATGGTGATCTGGATTTGTATTTATTGTCTACGAATGTTACCGTTATCCGGGGCATGGATTTCGATCAGGCCCGAACAACCCGTGATCCATATGCCGGTGATAAATTATTTAGAAATGATGATGGTCATTTTGTTGAAGTTACTAAAAAATCCGGAATAATATCCAATTCTTTAGGTTATGGGCTGGGAATTGCCATTTCTGATATTAACAAAGACGGTTGGCCTGATATCTATATTACTAATGATTACATCGAACCTGATTACTTGTACATTAACAATGGCAACGGAACGTTTACCAATAAACTTGCAGAATATGTTCAACACATATCTCAGTCTGCAATGGGTTCTGATATCGATGATTTTAATAATGATACCTGGCCGGACATTCTTACAGCAGACATGCTGCCCAAAGACAATAAGCGACTAAAACTTCTTTATGTACCGGAAGACTATAGGCAATACGCCTTGGAGGTATTACATGGTTTTTATATCTCGAGCATGCGTAATATGCTTCAGTTGAACAATGGCAATGGAACATTTAGCGAGATCGGTCAGCTTGCCGGTATTTCAAATACCGACTGGAGCTGGGCCCCCCTCCTTGCCGATTATGATAATGATGGATGGAAGGATTTGTTCGTATCTAATGGGTACTTTAAGGATTACACTAATCTTGATTTTATAAAGTACAAATGGAACTACTATGCCCGGCAAGCCAGAGCAAAAGAGAAGGCGGATACCTTTCAACTGGCAAGTTACATGACATCCACCCCGGTGCACAATTATATTTTTAAAAATAATAAAGACTTAACCTTTACTGATAAAAGCAAGGAATGGGGATTTGAAAAAAAAGGATTCTCCAACGGAGTTGCTTACTCTGATCTTGATAATGACGGGGACCTTGATCTTGTTATTAATAATCAGAACAAAACTGCATCGATTTATCGAAACATGTTGCGTGAATCGAATCTATCCTCTACTAATTATATAAGTATCCTATTAAAAGGAGGCGGTAAAAACACATCAGGACTGGGCAGTAAAGTATATCTGTATACGCACCTTGGAGTACAATACACGGAGCAAATGCCAACACGTGGTTATCAGTCATGTGTCAGTAATAAGCTCCATTTTGGATTAGCTGATATTAAGACTGTAGATTCTATAAGAATAGAATGGCCTGGCGGAAAAGTCAGCCTTTTAAAAAATATTAAGGCCAACCGGTTAATTGTAATAACAGAGGATGATGAAAAACAGAGAACGCCTGTTGTTACCTCATCAAAAAAAATATTTTCACTTGTAAAAACACTCATTGATTATAAACACATTGAGTATGGATCGAATGACTTTAATCGTCAGCCTTTAATGACGACCATGCTATCGCCCTGCGGACCAATAATGGCGGTAGCCGATGTTAATGGAGATAAACTGATTGATGTTTATGTGGGTGGAACAAAAGAGAACCCGGGGAAACTCTATCTTCAATCATCCAATGGAACCTTTAAAGCTTCAATGAGTTTTAATTTTAAGGAAGACTTTAATTGCACGGATGCCGATGCTTTATTTTTTGATGCTGATAACGATGGTGATCAGGACCTGTATGTGGTTAGTGGGGGTTATGATAATTATGTCAAAAATGACAAGGCCCTTCAGGACCGGCTTTATTTGAACAACGGATCGGGCAAATTCACGAGAACAGCAAACGCTCTTCCGCCAATGCTCAATTCAAAATCATGTGTGTGCGCTGCAGATATTGATGGAGATGGGGATATTGATCTTTTTGTAGGAGGACGTGTGATGCCGGGTGAATACCCGAAGCCACAGGAAAGTTACATACTTGTTAATAACGGATCGGGTCACTTTAAAAATATGGCGCCATCCATTCTTCCTGATTTAATTCCCGGAGGTATGATTACCGATGCGGTATGGGTTGATCTCAATAAAGATTCCTGGCCGGATTTAATTACCGTGGGGGAATTTATGCCCGTTCGTATTTTTCTTAATGATCATGGGGAAAAATTCAGAGAGGCGACAAAATCCTGGTTTGATGTACCGGAGAGAGGATTCTGGAATAAAATAGCAGTAGCCGATTTTGACCATGATGGTAACATGGACCTGGTAGTCGGAAATTTTGGTACAAATTCTCAATTAAAATGCTCAATTAATGAACCAATCAAATTAATATTTAAGGATTTTGATAATAATGGAACGGTTGATCCGATTCTGACATACTTTATTCAGGGCCAGTCGTATCCTTTTGCAAGCCGTGATCAGATGTTGAATCAAATTAATAGATTGCGTAGAAAATTTCCGGACTATAAATCTTACTCCGATGCCCGGCTTACGGATATTTTTTTAGCAGGAGATTTAAAAACAGCCAGCGTTTTATCAGCTACTGAATTAAGAACTGTCTTCTTTAAAAATACAGGAAGTATATTTGAAAAACACAGACTCCCCGTCGAGGCACAATTTGCACCCGTCCACTTTAATAATACAGGAAATAAGTTTGAAAAACATATACTCCCCATCGAGGCACAATTTGCTCCAGTTCACGCTATTGAAATACTGGATTACAACCAGGATGGAAATCTGGATTTTATACTGGCGGGAAATCAAAGTGCAATGTGTGTAAGGCTGGGAGTGATGGATGCCAATTTTGGTCAATTATTTGAAGGGGATGGGTTAGGAAATTTTAAGTATATCTCACAATCTGTTTCAGGGCTTTCACTGACCGGTGATGTTAAATCATTAAAAGTATTGACCATTAAGGGTAATCGTTATCTATTTGCCGGGATTGATAATTTTGGGATTGTGACGTATAAGATGAATTCAAAATGAAACAAGTATGATAAAAATAATTATTAAACTTACAGAAGGCTGATTATTTCCCATTATGTGGTTCCATCTGACAATTAAAAATAAATGTAATTAGTGTCCGTCCATAAAGTCAGTGTTTGATTCAGAATGTTCGAGTTCGAG
>CAYLJE010000176.1:0-4354 GCA_964383915.1 uncultured Rikenellaceae bacterium | reverse complement strand
CCTGATGAATTATTGTCAGAGTGGTTAAGCCGTTGAAAAACATTATAGTAACAGGAACGTTCGATATTTTTGGAAGTAAATTAGAAACTATATAGTATGAAATCACGACGCAATTTTATCAAACAATCTTCTGTAGTCGGTCTGGTCTTGGGAATGTATCCTTTCAACAAATTATTTGCCACAGAAGATAAGCGGGATTTTTTTTATGAATCGGATTACTATAAACTGCAGTTGGATGTTGAAAGACCCCGGCTAAAATACTTTTCAACGGATAGTCTTGGACATTCCCAATTCAGGATTAATCCTTTATTGAACGTACCGGGATCAGAAAGCAGAAAATATATTAGCAAAATAAAAAGAAACAGCATATCCTATTATAACAATTCAGGGAAAATGCATGTTCCTGCATGGAAGATAACATGCGGGGAAAAGGAAATAACGATGCGTACAAGGTGGGAAGAGGGGAAAAAATCGAAACCTTTTCAAATCACATTTTCTCAGGAACTGAATCACAGTACTGTACTGGGGACCATGGCAGGAGATAACCAGATCAAATTTCCCTGTGTCATGCATCTTCCGGGCATGGGCACGTTCAGGATATATTGTAATGATCCTGATATTACAGCGTTTTATGATGCTGTGTGTTGGGTATTGAATAATAATACAATTCGAAAGGTAGAAAAGCCATTTATCACTATAAGTCTGCCTGCAGCAGATGTCCGGCATCCTGACATCATTTATTCATTTGAATCAGTTGCCATTTTTCCTGAAACAGATGTAATAAAAAACAACCCGGTCTTCGACGGGTTCAAAAGAAATTTCATCAATATATTTCAACTCAATCCAGGAAGAAAGGCATTAGCCAATAATTCGGCGAGCGATACCTGTGCCTTTACGCTTTTTTTGTATGCAGAAATGGCCAGGCATACTCCTCAACTGGTTAAAGGACTTACAGCCATGGATTTAATCAGAAATACTTTAGACAGGTATTTAAATGGGATGTTTGGTTACGGTCAGGTTGGATGTGATCACTGGCATAGTGATTATGATTCCTCAGATAGTGCTCCTTCTTTGATTATATCCGCCTGCTATTATATCCTGGAGACTAAAGATTATAATTGGGCCGGGAAGAATTATAAGGGCATAAAAAAATGGGCAATAAAAATGATAAAGACTGATAAGAACAACGATGGAATTATAGAGTACGGATATTCGGGCAATGCCAATAGCTGGGATTCTCATATTCGACCGGCAAATTGGTGGGATACCATTGGTTTTGGCCATGATGATGCTTACTCTAATGCATTGGCCTACCGTGCAGCTACTCAACTTGCAAAAGTTGCAGCAGTATTGAATAAGAAGGGAGACAGCACTTATTTTGAATCTTTTGCAGAAAAATTGAGAGGCAATTATTACAAGAACTTTTACAATCCTGCCAGTGGACTGCTGGCAGGATGGCGAAGTGAAGATGGCAAATTACATGATTACTATTTCACCTTTGTTAACAGTGTAGCTATATGTTATGGTTTATTGGATGATGATCAGGGGAAAGCTATTATGAACAGCTTACTAGAGAAAATGAAAGAAGTTGGATATACTAATTTTAAATTAGGTTTACCAGGTAATCTGATTCCAATTATAAAAGATGATTATACTGATTTTAACAGGCGGTTTGGATATGATAATTTTCAAGTATATGAAAATGGAGGTGCGACAGGTTGCTATGTTTATTTTACTGTTAAAGCGTTATATCTGTTAAATATGCGCAAAGAAGCGGACATGATTCTTTACCCTATGCTGCAAAGTTTTAAAAACGGGGATTTTCAGGGTAATTGTCCCGGCAGTAAAATGACAAAGGACTGGAAAACATGGAATGGGGAATGCTGGGGATATGAAGGTTTTTTAGTGGATAACTACCTGGCTTTACTCGCCGTATTGGACATTGAATAATACAAGTAAGGCTGAATAATCATATAGAAAAAATTGCATTTGTGACTTGAATTCATCAAAAATTAACTAACTAAACTTTATAAACGCATGAAAAAGATAAGTAACTTAATGAAAGTATTGATAAAAAAAGTTGGCTTCACAAAAAAATTCCTTACCATAAATATAACAGTAATGTTATTATTTCTGAGTATTGTCCTGGTTATGTCAAATAATTCATATTCTCAAAATGGAGCAAGAATAGTGGATTCTGTTCAAATCAAAATTAATCCGACTAAAGTGGATTTAAAATTTGAAGGGATTGGAGCAGTGAGTGCCGGCGCATCTTCCCGTCTTTTAATTGATTACCCTGAGCCTATGCGGAGTCATATACTGGACTTTTTATTTAAACCAAAATATGGTGCAGGTTTTCAACATCTTAAAGTGGAAATTGGAGGAGATGTTAATTCTACCGATGGAACTGAACCGAGCTATATGCGTAAAAGAGGAGAGGAAAATTTCAAACGGGGGTATGAATGGTGGCTTATGAAAGAAGCCAGGAAGCGGAATCCGAATATTATTCTGGATGCTCTTGCTTGGGGAGCTCCCGGGTGGATTGGAAACGGAAAATTTTACTCTAAGGATGGCGCTGATTATATTGCTTCTTTTCTTCTAGGAGCAAAAAAAATATACAATCTTGATATTAATTACGTTGGAATTTGGAATGAACGTAATTTCGAAGGATCGTGGATTAAACTTTTACGTAAAACACTTGATGAAAAGGGACTACAAAATGTTAAAATTGTAGCAAACGATCTTGAATGGGAAATAGCTGATTCTATGGCTATTGACAAGGGTTTAGAAAAAGCTGTCTATGCAATTGGCGTTCATTATCCCAAGGGAACAACACCTATACCGGCCCTTGAACTTCAAATGAAAAAAGGAAAGCATCTATGGTCATCTGAAGATGGATATTGGGACTTGAAAAATCCATTTGCATTTCTTTATAGAGTACCTCGATGTAATCTCAACTTTATCGAAAGGCATCTGACTAAAACTGAATTCTGGAGTCCCGTAACATCCTATTATGATTGTTTACCAGCCCCTAATTCCGGTGTTATTAAAGCTAATACGCCATGGTCCGGTGCTTTTGAAATTGAACCTGCAACCTGGTATGTTGCTCATACCACCCAGTTTGCTCAACCCGGATGGTTTTATATTCGCGGAGCCAATATAAAACTTCCCAAAGGGGGAAGTCTTGTTTCTCTTACTTCGCCTGATCGAAAGGATATTTCCATTATCATTGAGACTGTTGATGCTAAAGTCGTACAAGTCGTACAAAAAGTGATTATTAAGCCGGAAGATATAAACATTTCTTCTTTGCACGTATGGCGGACGAATTATTATCAAGAAATGGCTTTATTTGTACAAGATAACGATCTTAAGGCCAAAAACGGAGAATTTACCATTTTGGTAAAACCTAACACGATTTATTCTTTGACTACTACTACGGGACAGCAAAAAGGAAGTGCTTCAAGTCCCCCGCCTAAGGCATTTCCATTGCCTTATTATGAAAATTTTGATTCCTATCAAACGGGTGCTACACCTAAATATTTAAGCGATTTCGGTGGAGCATTTGAAGTTGTTAAGCGTAAAAGCGGGGGAATGTGCCTTCGCCAGGTAATTGATCAGAAAGGAATTGAATGGGCTACGGTTCCCTCAGCATATTCCTATATTGGTGATGTAAACTGGAATGATATTGAAGTGAGTGTTGATGCATCTTTGGATTCAGTTCCTTCGGATAGTAGCCGATTACGCAAAAGGTTTCTGGAAGTTATTGCAAGGTCTTGTATGGTTTCGTTTGCCCGTTTTAGCTATGTTAACCCTGTTGGTTATAGTTTACGGTTATATGGCGATGGGTTATGGAAATTATTTGCTGCTGATAAACAAATTGCCGGAGGGCAAACGATAAAACCTGGTACCGGCTGGCACAATCTTAAACTAAGTTGTAAACAGGATCGAATTAAGGCAACTATTGATGGAAAAGTACTTGCTGAAATTATCGATCATACTTATACTAAGGGATTAGTTGGGATTGGTTGTGATTTTCAGCCGGCCTTGTTCGATAATCTGAAGATCGAAGGTAAATGATATTTATTTAGGAAAATAATGCCAGATACATTAACCACTAAAATAAGAATTATGAAAAAGCAAATTTTCTCTCAACACCTGTTAGTTATGTTGTCGGCTCTTTTTCTGTTTATTCAGTCATACGGACAAGGCGGAAAGACGCTGGCAGAAAAGCTTGGATATCCCAGGGATGCCAAACTGTTGATCATCCATGCCGATGATGCAGGGGTGACCCATGCTGAAAATATGGCAACCATGGCTGCCTTCGAAAAAAAAGGGATATCCTCCAGCAGCATCA
>CAYLJE010000175.1:0-4379 GCA_964383915.1 uncultured Rikenellaceae bacterium | reverse complement strand
GCCTTGATTTTGACAAAAATCTACCTTTTTAGACTCGACTCAAGTATGCTTACAAACATATTTTTAAAACGCAAATCCAAATTGGAAATACCCCACAGTCCCTTTCATTTCTCCTGATGTGGACAGCGTAAACTTTAACGGTCCAACCGGTGAGAGAAACCCTGCTGAAATGCCTAATCCCGAATATCTGTAATCCGTGTACAAAATATCCGAAATATGAATCGGACCGGTACCTATACCGGCAGTGAACCCGACGTAAACATTTGTGAATAATTCATACTGTAGATCAAGACAATAGTAGAATAGATTTTTTGTAATGGTTTCCAAATACTTATAACCAGGATAAGGGATGTTCCCTATACTGGTAAAATCGGTTTGTCCCCCAATCCGGAAATTATATTGGTAGGGTATAGAATCCCCGGTGGACATGCCTCCGAACAATTCATGCCGCATAGAAAACCGGGGAAATAGTCTGATGGTTTTCTGAAAGTCGAGCATAAAATTTCCAAATGGATGAAATTGTGAGTTACTTATATATCTGCCTTCCCCGATAAGTTTTGTGCCATTGGTAGAGAAGACAGAACGATCTCTTGTGTCCAGATACATACTGCCAAATACCCCCCAAAAATTATTATTGAGTAAACCGAAATCTATATCAGAAATCCGGAGTTGTAGTGTTGTGTGATTAACTTCTCCTCCCGCGCGGAACAACATTTTATCCCCTATTCTCGACTGGAGGAACAACCTTGCGTTTGAAATAAAATAAGCATAACTGGCAAGCCTGCTCCTGTTCCCGCCATAATCATATGTTTCGATAAGATGAGAGGCTAATTCAAAGCCGGGAGATAATACGTGACCTCTGTCAAGGAAATAAAGAACATCCATACCCGGGTTCCTGCCCAACTGCAGGTCGGCTGATAACTTTGATCCTTTGCTAAAGAGGTTTAGGAAAGTAGTGTTCAGCGTCAGGACGGTTTTATAATCCAAGTCATAATAAAATCCAGCATGTAGGGTGGATCCTTTTTTTTCCCTGAAAATAAAATGAAGCCGGGCCCCTTTTCCTTCCGGTTCCAGCCTGAAAGTAACTTTTTCGAAATAAGTAGTAGCATAGAAATTCTCTACGGCTTTTCTGATTTCTGAAGGTTTCACCCACTGCAGAACATGGAAATGCAACGACTTTTCAATCATTTTTTTGGGAATATTTTTCAATCCGTTCATCTGAATGGTTTGAATGTAAATGGAATCATGTCTGAAGAATTTTCTCACATGATTTATGGATTTATATGACCGGAGTGAGTCTGCCAGTCTGCGGATGGCAGGGAGCTTTTCACAGGCTGCCTTTTCCCCATAGGCAAATAAAGAATCGTAACTCGTAAAACTGGAGACTCCCAATCCCTTTAAATCAGGATGAATGTATATATTAACATGTTTCAGGTTTTCTTTTTTGATCATGGTTGAATAATAAAACACGGCATCTTCCATGACGGATAAAAAATTTGATTGGGAGATTTTATGTTTAGGTTGATGGCCAACATCCACGCCGATAATGATATCGGCACCCATATCTTTTATATTTTTTACAGGAAAATTATCAACGATACCCCCGTCCACCATTCTGTCCCCATGGATGATAATCGGTTCAAAAACAGTGGGGATGGACATGCTTGCTCTCATGGCATCGGCCAGATCCCCATTACGGAAAACTATTTCTTTATCCTGGTCTATATCCAGCGCAATACAAAGATAGGGAATGGGTAATTTATTGAAATCATGAATATCATATACCGGTGCTGTCAACTCATGTAACAGGTCCTCTATATGTTGACCTCTGATTATTCCCTGGGGTAACACAATCCCTTTTTTTTGAATAGGAAGTGATATAATAAAACGATCCCGGTCTCTTTTTTCAGTAATGGAAAGATTCTGGCGAAGAATATTATCCGATAACAAATAAGGCCAGTTCTGTTTACGTATAATCCTTATCAGACTGTCAGCGGGAATCCCGGAAGCAATCAATCCGCCCACGATAGCTCCCATGCTTGTGCCGGCGATGAAATCAATAGGAATTTCCTCCTCTTCCAAAACTTTTATTACCCCCAGATGAGCAAAGCCCTTGGCTCCCCCACCGCTGAGTACCAACCCTATTTTAGGACGGGATGTATCTGCTTGTGAATAAACAACAGAGGCATCAGGAATAACCACCATAAAAATTATCAAAAGATATTTTAAGTAAGACATCCGTATCTGGATTATTTTTAATGAAACCAATAGGACAATTTTAAAACAAGTGCCCCGTCTTTGCTTTTCAGGTTAGAAGGATATGAGTTGTTGGTATATACGATATACAGATCGGAAACCGGAGCAAAACGCCATTGAAACCGTATGTTTATATTTATATTATCGATCTGATTATTGTACTGGACAAAAGTAGTAAGAAAAACATTCCGGGTAAACGTGAGATCTAACCTGGGTCCGATCAAAATCAACCAGGCATCGCTGTAAGGTTCAGGAAGGTAAATTCTGTAATAAGAAAATACGGCTGCCAGATTAGCATAAGGCTGAATCCGGTAGTTTAACTCACCATTCATCCCTGTCCTGGTTCCGTTAAAATATCCGCCATATTGTGCCAGTAGTTCAAAATTAAATAATTTTCTGACATCAGACAGATAAGATAAACTCATTTCACGCCATTCATATTTGCTTCCTGCCGGTAACATGACTCCGCCTGTATTGGTCGGATCGAAAGGTCTTAACAGTTGAATATAGTTCTCGGTCAGGGCCAGGTTAAGTTTACTCCGGCTGAGCCATCCCATGCCATAACCCAGGTTTACTGTACGATCAGTAAGTCTCCCATCCGGACTGAAATACAAAGAAGTTGCCAGAGAAGGACCGTGGTTGGCAATATGTTTTGAGTGGGGATAAAATTTATATCCTCCGTGAGATTGTATTTGTTCATATCCGCGACGCGGAACATATCCTGACTCTGCCATATATGATTTGCCCACCCAGGTGTTGTTCAGTGATAGCAGGAGTTTTTTTGTATTGTATTCAATATTTCCCGAAGCAGCAAAAGCCTGATTTCCCCCACCGGGATAAAAAGCCTGGTGGTAAAACATTTTGCCGGTCCACCGGTTATCTTTGCTGGCCAGGTTGAATTCAGCCCCGGCAATGCGGTTATACCGTAATAAAGCGGTAGTGGCCGAGTCATCCATGGCAGAGGTGATTTGCTTATTTACCAGGAAGAAGCTGCAATGAGAACGGTCTAATATCTGCCGCTGAAAAGTAGCCACGGTGAAGTTGGCAGCGGGGATAGCATCTTTCGTTCCTGTTTGTATGTTCATCATTCCGATACGCCATTTATTACCTGTCTGGCCACTAAGACGGGCACCTGCGATGACCGGACTTTCCAATCCGATACGGCGTGAGAAAAAAGGACGAAGACGATCTTTTCCAAGACTCGCGAACAGATCGCTGTTTTCCTGAAAAAATTTTCTTTTCTCAGGGAAAAATAATTCATAGCGGTCCATGTTGATCACTTGTCTATCTACTTCAACTTGTGAATAGTCGGGTAAAACAGTCAGATCAAGGTTCATAGAGGTAGATAAAGTAACTTTTGCATCTATTCCCGCATTGCCTTTTGTGGTGGCAGTGGTCCTGTTTTCGAAATTTTTGGAAGTATTCCCCATAATATAAGGGATCAGTGAAAATCGCATGCCCAGGTCAGGGGGAGGTGTGTCCCATACCAGGGTGCCGGTAAATGCCAGGTTTGCTGTTTGAAATTGACGGGGTACCGGAGCCCAACTCGACTTTTCAGCTGTTTTCAGGTCGAGCCGGCTGAAATTGATCCCCCATTTCTTTACGCCCACTTTATAGCGGATACTCCGGAATGGAATAGCAAACTCGGCTGTCCAGCGATCCCGGTAATTTTTTACTGTCGACTTCCATTTGCAGTCCCAGTCAAGAGAGACAAAACCACCATTGGCCTGGATGCCTTCCCACTGCACGCCCGCAGCAGAAATACCAAAAGCAAAGCCATTGGTCTGGTCGTTATAAGTGTCCATAAAAACGATGAAATTATCATTTTTCGGAAAAGAAAAATCCCTTCTGAGCGATTCGATCGGCCTTTTACCAGGCAGGGTATCATGACAGATAATTCCCACATATAAATTCTTATCATCTCTTGTAAGCATAACTTCTGTTTGTGCAGCCGCATAACCGGTATCTGTGGGGAGAACGCGGTGAAAATGACCGGCCCGTTCTGCCGTCTGCCAGGCCGGGTCGTTCAATAAGCCATCAATCACCACCGGCACATCTGTCTTTCGGATATGTATAACATATTGCCTGCGGTTCATGCCGGCCGTAACCTGGGCGGCCAGACT
>CAYLJE010000174.1:0-4409 GCA_964383915.1 uncultured Rikenellaceae bacterium | reverse complement strand
CATCCAGTGGTTGATCTACGGGATGAGGATCATACGCATGAATAGAACTGAAGTAAATAAAACGTTTTATCCCCACCTGACGGACAGCCTCCAGCATTGTCCGTGTGCCTTCCACATTCTGACGATAGTATTCCTTTCTCTTTCTTCCATCAATAAAAATCTTTGCTGCCAGATGATATACCACATCTAACCCTTTAACAAAATCCGCCACTGAAGTCTTGTCCATCAAATCTCCGTATGCCCTATCCAATTTCAGATCTTCAAAGATGTCAGGTTCCCGGCGAACAAAAATACGTACCTGATGTCCTTTTTGTAGTAGTCTGCGTACAAGATTATTCCCTATATGTCCGGTGGCACCTGTAATCCCAATCTTCATCCGTCTGTTATTATATAGCAATACAAACTTAACTTTTTATTTTTAGAAAGTATATTTGAGCTCGCAAGGGAATATCTAAAGACAAGCCAGGTAGATAACCGAAGATGTCAAATACCTTTTCTTTCCTATTTTTCTGCACCACATTTACCATTCAAACTAAAAATTATTTTACTTTTGTCGGGAAAGTTGCAGGCTTATGATTTACGCATTCTTCAGATCGAGGGGATATGTAAAAGGGTTCAAAGAAATCCAAACGGAATTTCAAATTGAAGATCTTGTTTGGCTGGACCTGTTGCAACCGTCTTCCGAAGAGCGTAAATTCACAGAAAAATTATTCAACGTCAAATTACAAAGCCAGGAGGAGGTTGAGGAAATTGAAAGTAGTTCTAAATTTTCAGAGACAGAAAGTCAGATTATTATCAACTCTAATTTTATGGTTCGGGAAGACAGCCTTTACAGTGCTTATCCTGTTTCCCTGATCCTGAAGAATAACGTGCTTATATCTTCCCGTAATACCAAACTGCAAACTTTTGGAGACACCATCCGGAAGATCAAAAACCGCAACCGGTTTATCACCAACGGCTATCAAATCATCCTGGCCCTCTTCGATTCCCGTATCGACCTGGATGCCGATTATCTGGAAGCCATCACACGGGATATTTCCCGGTTGAGTAAAGGAATTAACATCGCTCAGGAGTTGGACGAAGAGGTCTTGCTCAGTATCGGCACCATGCAGGAAACCACCATGACGATCCATGAGAACATCATTGACAAGCAGCGTATCTGTTCTGCGATGCTGAAGAGTGATTTTTTCCCGGAAGAAAGTTATGAGTTTATCCGTATCATGCTGAAAGACATCGGGTCCTTGCTTGATCATACACAGTTTAGTTTCGAGCGTCTGGAGTTTCTGCAGAACACCTTTCTGGGGCTGGTGGATTTTGAGCAGAACAAGGTTATTAAGATTTTTACCGTGGTAACGGTGATCTTCATGCCCCCCACCCTTATCGCCAGCATCTACGGCATGAACTTTAAAAATATGCCGGAGTTATCGTGGCCTTACAGTTATCCTATAGCCATCCTGGCTATGGTGGCTGCATCTGTAGGTACCCTGCTTTACTTCAAACGTAAGAACTGGCTGTAACAACTCTGTGAGATCAGGTAAAATACTTTTTCTTATTGCCTTTTTACTTTTTACTTCTGCCTTCCCCTAACACCTCCGGGTTCACACAGTGTCGCAGCAATTTGTCGTTAAAAAAATCAAGGATATTCCAAGCGGTTTGTTTTCCGATCTCTATCCGGGTATCGCGGGCTGCGGTGCCTATATGAGGAACCACTATCACCTGGTCCATTTCCAGGAAAGCATCGGGGATATCCGGTTCTTTTTCAAAAACATCCAAAGCAGCTCCGGCGATCTCACGGGTTTGTAAGGCATGGATCAGAGCTTGTTCATCCACCACTGCCCCTCTGGATGTGTTCACCAGTACGGCAGAGGATTTCATTTTTTTAAAAGAGTTATTGTCTATCAGGTGATACGTTTTCTCCGTTAGAGGTATATGCAGGGATACAACATCGGCCACTTGTAACAATTGGTCCAGCGGGAGATAGGTTACCTTCAATCTTTTTTCTTCCTCTTCCGGCAAACGGTGCCTGTTAAAATATACAATTTTCATATCCAATGCTTTTGCTCTGCGTGCCGTAGCTTTCCCGATGCGACCCAGACCAATAATACCCAGGGTTTTCCCCTGGAGGGTCATCCCCAAATTCTCCATCACCCCCCATTTCACACTTTTTTTATCATTTCTCAGTTTCCTGTTCAGTTCGACGATCCGCCGGGATAAAGACAACATGAGACTCACTGCCAATTCTGCCGTAGGCTCCGTTACCTGATCAGGCGTATTGGTCACGACAATCCCTTTTCGTGTCGCCAGTTTCAGGTTGATATTGTCCACGCCGGCACCAAAGTTGCTAAGGATCTTCAGCTTCCCTTTTCCCCCGGCTTCTTCCAGCACTTCGTCAGGGAATGGGATCCCGAAGACCGTTACCATCGCATCGCAGAGAGCCGTTTTTCCCTTCAGCTCTTCTTTGTCAGCTACCTGTCCTTTCGGCCATATCACCTCATAGCCTGCTTCCACCAATGGCTCCATGCTTTCTTTAGCAATCCTGTAGGTCACAAAAACACAATGTTTTTCCATACAAATATCTTTTATGTCAATGTTTTCTAAACTTTTTTCCCCGTTGCTGGTTCCTGTGCAGGTTTTCCTGTGCCAGTTGTCCGGAAAATTCGGTTAGCAACTTCCGGGCTTTTAGCGGATTATCCTGATACACCGGCAGAATCATTTTCTCAAAGGATGCCTGATTTCTCATTATCTCTTTTTCAAATTTCATGTTGGCCGGTCTCACTTTGGAAATGACCTGTGCATAGTTGCTGTCGGCATATTCCGAGAACGCTGAAAAACTGTAATAAGCAGGAGCCATCGCCCGGGAATATAGTCTTTTCTCCGGACGAAAATGATTTTTCAATGCTGTAGAATAATCTAACCTCCCATAATCTTCCGGAACAGTATCTATCCCTGCATACCATGGCGTAAAGGCCTGTGTACAGGGACGTCTTGGAGCCAGCCACATGACAACGCCAATAGCCGGCGGCATCCAGCTCCTGAGTTCTGTAACAAAGCCATACCGGGTGGTAGCAGTGCAAATCGTACGTTCTTTGGTCATATGAGGACTTCCATTTTTATAAGCATCCGTCAAATCCAAGGGGGTCCCCTCATAATGATTTCTCAGTATCCCCATCAGTTTCGTCACCGACACTTTCCGGTCAGGCTTGAAACTGAAAGGAAAAGATTCATTGAGCTTGTATTGTTTTTCCGATAAAATATTCAACGCCATACACTTACGAGTAATGTTCCCTCTGGCATCCTGAGAACTTTTTCGACCATAAGCTTTCCTGAAATTAAAGGCTCTGTCAATTTTTGGATCATACCACCCGCGTTTTACAGCATATGTTATCAGATCGGAAGATCCGTAAAAATTCATCGTATCTTTCAAATCCACCCGCGTAATGGTATAATAATTAGGGATAATAGCCACTTCATCATCAGGAATCCGTTGGGCCACCCAATGTTTTCCGTTCACCACCGAGAGCATCCATGCTTCGTTGGGTCCGGCAATGCAATAAGTACGGCCCGAAGAAGCATACCCATACCGGGATATCAACTCCCCCCCTATTTTTACAGCTTCACGGGCTGAGTGTGCCCGCCCGGCCATTAACCGCCGCAAATTCCAACCAATACCGCCGTCTGTCAGCACCGGCTTTTCTTCTCTCGAAGCACAGGCATCCGAAGCAATACATACCCCGGATTCATTGAGGAAACTGTCAGAAAACTTCATGCCCGGCATTTCCAGCCACAGGTAACCAATCGTATGCGCAATCTGGGTCACTACTCCTCCATTTTGGAGATTTATCTTTTCTCTCTTTTTATGTTGCAGCCCTGGTACTTTATGCAAGTACACTACCTGCTCCCCACCGTCATCTTCGTTATGTGCAAACAAAACAGCTCCGTTTACCGTCGCTTTTCCCCCCGCCAATACCGAAAAACAATTAAACGACTTTTCCTGCGTAAAAACATCCTGTGTAACAAATAAAAAGAACAAAAACAGAAACACTCCCGAAAGAAAATCATATTTTTTTTTCATCATACCTTCCATTTTTTTTAATAACAACGTAAACATTTGTTATGTTGAGAGCTCTCTTCAAAAGTAAATATTTTTTATGTAACGAACATATTACTACTTTTGGAAATATCTAAGATACATTCAACTTTTTATCACACTGTTTTTATGCATAAGAAGACACTCGTTCCATTCATCGGCCTGTTACTGATTCTCTTTATCAATCATTGTTCTTCGCCGCAAAACCATGTTGACTGGTTATTGGTTCGCGGAGGAACTCTTGATGAATGAATGAAACAATTTGTTTCAGGTTGCTAATAACAGGTTCTAAGAAAAACATCCGTCAGTAGAATTTGGAAAA
>CAYLJE010000173.1:0-4442 GCA_964383915.1 uncultured Rikenellaceae bacterium | reverse complement strand
AAGCCATTGAAAATGTTTGTATCCTGCTCAATGAAACACAAACTATATATCCAGGTACTGACCTGGTGCTAAACTATGAAATCGCGACATGAATTTTACGCTGGGTCAGGAGTTCTGAATCTACGCGCATCAAAATTCCTCTCTTCGGTTACCCGAAAAACGAATAATAGATGACGAAGAGCTATATTCCCCCATATATATCTTTTCGTCATCTCCCTTAACAGCGCAATTCACTAACTTCTGCGTTAGTAAACCAAGGTCTTCAAATCCCGTTTCTTTGCAAAAACGGAAAATATGCGTTTCCCCAAAATTACCCCCACTTATTGCGTAAATATCGTCACCAATTACGGTTACTCCTTTCAAGTAATAAGGACCGGGTTTCCCCCAGTTTGCAACGTATCCGTTATCCGGATCAATGCTAAAAAGATAACCTTCACGTGTTCCGCCCCAAATCGTGCTATCTTTAGCAGTGGTGACGGAAGTCACTTCAGCAATGAATTCCAGCCCCTTAAAAGATGCAAAATGTTGGCTTAATTGTTCCTTTTTAAGTTGATCGGTAATTATATAAACGCCGGCATTCCCCTCAAACCCAATCAATCCGCCTTCTTTTAACGGTGCCAGCCATCTGGATTGAACAGGGCCGTAAAGAGAAAATCTTTCTATTTCTGACCTGTCTGATATATTCAAAACAAGCAGATTATTATTCGGCTCGGTTAATACATAAAGATAGGGTTTCTGTTTATCAAGGGCAAGAGCAACAGGGAATTCACTATTTTTAAAGTGCTTGAAAATTTTCAAATCACCGGATCTCCAGCAGTAAAGATACTTTCCGATAACGAATATGCCGTGCCTACCGGCAACTATGTCATTTCCATTTAAAATCTTTTCGGAAACGGGAATCTCTGCTAACTTTTCAATTCGGAACGTCTTTTCCGAAACCCGGAAAAGCCAATAATGATCCCCACCGGCTATTCCGTAAATATAGCCCTTCCAAGGTTCTGAGAGAGAATAAACAGCACTGTTCCAGAGAGCAAATCCCACTTTAGTCAACGATTGTTTTTCAACTTTGCCATAAGACAACTTTGTTTCCCGGAGAGGCTTAAAATTGGGAAACACGCGCACTTCTGGCCGAAAACGCCAAAGACGGTTTTTGCTTTCAGTTTTGATGTACCTTTTTTCAGGTGGCGCAACGACACGGCTGACCCTTTGGACAACCTCTGTGGGTTTATAGTCATCAGGTACCTTGGAAGGATCAAAGACCCACATCATGCCCGCGCGGCGATCATGATTGCCATCGCCCCAGTAAATGCAACCATCCTGTCCCAATGCCCCTTCCCCAAATACACATGCATTCGTCCCATCGGACAATCTCATTGTGCCGAGGTTTCTCTTTTTGCCTGTTTCAGGGTCAAGTTCAATAACTTCGGCTCCATCAAAACGGGGTTCATTTTCATTTAGTACACCATAATAAATTTTACCATTCTGTGCCCGAACCGGCGCAAAAATCATTTCTCCACGTGGCTTTTCCGGATCTTCTCTCCAGCCATTGCCAATATCTTGCATGATGCCTTCTTTAGGCTTAAATCGACAGATGCGATTGCAATATTGAGCTACTGCATAAATCCATCCGTCAGGATCTTTAAAGGCATAAGTACACGATCCTATTGATTCTGACATGTAAGGGGAATGGGGCATGCGTAAGCCGGTCATGGTACTTTTTTTCTGGATCGGATCCCATTTCCAGATTCTTTCTTTGTGATCAGTTGTGTAAACCATGTGATCATCATCTACTACTATGGCAATATCGCATGGATGATCCGCAATTTCTGTCACTGACATGTCATTTAGATCAATAACATATAAAGAACCTGTTTGGATGCCACAAGCATAATAAAGATTCCACTCCCGGTCGACTTGCCCGTAGTAGATATCTTCATTGGGAATGGGTATGCCTTTGTATGTTACCAAATCTTTGACCGGATCATAAATAAAAGCACGGGAACTAAAGCCTGTCGGGTCATGCCAGAGATTATTTAGAGCCCAATAAGGTTGATATCTCCCAACGGCTGTATTATGGCTGACCATGAACAGCCGTCCATCCTTCATAGTCCGAATAGCGGTATGAAACTTGCTCTGCGGTAAAACTCCGGTTTCCAGATCGACGCCTGCTACCTGTTCCGGATTCAAAATCATTTTCTTTTCTCCGGTTCTAGTATCATACCTAAAAAGAGCTGCGGATGCGGAAAATGGAGCTTCGGCACAGAGCGCAACATAGACATACGGTCCTGAAGCATGGACGTCCCAAACTGCATTCAATTTTTCATATCCCGGGAAAAGAATTTCTTTATAAAAACGATGGTCTATTACTTTTACCATCTGATCGCCTCTGGCTTGAGCCTTTAAAGTGATCGTAAAAAATAGCACCAGAATGATTTTAAATTTAGTCATGATTGTTTTTTTATATTTAAAATAGAATTATTTTTATTGTAGCTGATCTTATATTTATGCCCATAGGCCACAGCTATTTAAACCTTTCTTCAATAGATAAACAAAAAATATCTTGCTACTCCTTTTCGTTAATAACATTGCCTCACTGGCAATTTTGGTGCGAAAGCCTTTCGGTTCAAATACTAATAGGCCTCTTTAGCAATTATATGGAATATCCGTTAATACAATTATTTAGACTACTTCATCTTTTTAAATTTGGCAATAACGACGGTCCTATTTTTTTTAACATAAACCCTTATCTTTTTTTTCTTTGAAATTACAGGACCTTCCCAGTGGTCAAAATAATAAGGTTTCCCATCATAAAATTTACCAGGGTTGGAGGGATCCATTAATTTCCCAAGGCGGTTTGGATTTCTTTTTTCCCCTTCTTTTGTTGTTGAACCCATCATTTTTGTTCCATTTAAGGCATAAGCATCTTCATAACTATTGGCAATAAGTATTTCTGTACGTATTGTATCAATTATCTTTATTTCATGCCAACCAGGATTATCAAAACGAGCAATGAACGTACCATAATTAGATCCTTTCACATATTCCGTTGTCCAGCGACCTGAATACGTAACCATCGGAAGGCCATCAAGTTTGAAATGTGTTTTTCCTAATTCGGGGTCCGTTTTAACGATCAGAACATACTTACCCCTCCTTATTCCATCATCCAACGATGGTTTAAAAATATAAACCCGTCCGCTTTGCTCAGGCAGATTTAGCGTAATGCTTCCCTGTTCCGTTTTTAACACCTTATTCTCATAAACATCCCATAATAATGGAAGGCGGATATCCTTATTCAGTGTAAGTTTCCTGGCGTCATCGGTTGGATTTACTACTACTACACCGTTTTTAAAAATGCGGTAATGAATTTCATCAACAACTTTTTCCTCAGCCACCGGTTGGCCCAAGGTTAAACTATAAAGTTGTCGGATTGGCGTGTCGTCCTTTACCTTATCCTTGTCATAGCCGGCGCCCCAGATAAAGTTCATCAGCCGGGCCGAGGCATAACAGAAAAAAGCATCCTCTTTAACAGTATGCTGTGTATCATGACCGAGGTAGCTCAGGCAGCAAACTTGTTTTCCCGCCGGAATTTTCTTGTCGATGCCATTCCAGTCCTTATGCCAGTCGCCCCAACGGTCTTTAGCTACCCAAGTGCAGATGTAACTTTCTGACATGTCCGCATCTACATATGGCCAGAATTCTTTCGGCAAAGTGGCGGGGTCGGCGGAATTGACTAATAAAGCGCCTTCGGGATCATATTTTTTGATTATCTGGCGCGCCCGGCGCAGCAGATCGGCAAATGCTTCAATTTGGGTTTTAAACATGTGCTTGTGCTTCCCGAATTTTTCACCGTAGCATTCCCGGTTAGGATGTAAATTGTCCAGAAAAATGCCGGAAGCACCTCGTTTCATTAACAACTCTACATAGGCCAGCACGGAATCGGCGTATTCGGCTACATTCGGACAAGTACAATACCAGTTCTTAGAATCCTCGGATTCCCAGAACCCGGTTGGTGTCCACTTCCCTTGACTATTTATAAGAATCCAGTCTTGGTGTTCAGAAAGCCTGAAATTTTGGTACCTTTCTGCCAAAGGCGCCTGATAGAAAGTTACATAAGGGAAGGCGCGTATTCCACGGCGTCTGGCTTCCTTCAGAAATTCTTCCGAGTGCGGTGTGTGTGTGATGAATTTCCAGGATGTCCCATAAACATCCTCTAAGGAAGTATGAATTCCGTAAGTCTCTGAGTTAGCCAGCCAAGAAGGAATGTTGCTTCCCTTTTTAGAAGATTGTGCAAAAACAGAAAAGGATGTCAGTAAGATGAACCCTAAAAACATGACTGATAGTTTTTTCATAGTTTCCTCCTTTTAATTACAGTTTCATTATTGAGTTTAGTTTAAAAACATATTTAATTTAAAGTTTGCATTATTGGCATATTTAACCTGAGA
>CAYLJE010000172.1:0-4513 GCA_964383915.1 uncultured Rikenellaceae bacterium | reverse complement strand
GGCGGAGAACAAATTCATTCTATTTCTGCAGATAGGCCATTGTAAAATACGCCGGATTGACCTTTGGGTTATATTGCACCCGGAGCATTTTCAGATAGGATTTGCGACCGTTTTCTTTGTTTATCATGGTCATCTCCTTCGCGATATATTTTTCATGTACCTGGTCCAGCAGGACAATATCCCCGGCCGTTAATATCTTATGGACTTCGCCTTCTTCATCATAATATATCGCTTTCCGCATCACAAAATCTTTTACACCGATCCAGGCGATTTTCTTTGCATACCCGTACTCGCGGGCCAGGGCACCATTGACAGGGATCATTTCCACTTTATAGCAATCTGTGTTTGCAATCTTTTCTTCTCCGAGTTTATTTATTTTAAAATCTCCAATGTTGGGAGCTGTCATATCCGCATTGCTGAATTCTGATCCCATAAAATTTTTCCCTTTTTCAGTGCTGACTATTTTCCTTACTTTCCGTAATGCCGGAAGATACAACCACAACTCATCATTCTTATCTTCATAATCAAAAACCAGCATCCCTGTTCCTCTTACGTCGGGAGGGTCCAGAAATTTGATAATTCTTTTCTCCACACTTCCTTCCACACGGGACGCCATGGTTATTTTCCGTATTCGCTCTCTGCCCCGGGCATCCACAATACGGAGTTGTGTCACGGCCTCTAACCCCGCGAACTTAGATACGTTCCGTGATTTTCGCATGATCTCTATTCCGCTCAGATCATTTTGAGCGAACAAAGAGATACCCGCAAATAGAAATCCGGTCAAACCAAGAAAGAGATATTTTAACGTTTTCATTCGTTTAAAATTTTATAATTCTTTAAATATTTCAAATTGCCTCTTTTATGGGTCCATGGACATGGATAGAACGATTTACAGGTATTTTTTCCCGTGTAGGTTCAAGAAATCGGGGTTTAAACTGCAAGATCAGAGCAGGAACCAATACCAGGGCTCCGACCAGGCAGGAAGAGATGGAAATCATTACTAAAAAACCAAAGAAACGGATGGGCATAAATGAAGATATAAGCAATGCCGTGAATCCTACGATCACAGAAAATGCATTAAAGATAATGCCTCTGCCGGTAGTGGTTAAGGTAGTGAAGACGGCATCTTCATATGATTTCCCCGATTCTCTTTCTGTTTTATACCTCCACAGAAAATGGATGGTGTAATCCACTCCCACGCCGATCATTATAGAGGAAAGCATGGCGGTAGCCACATCAAGGACGATACCCAGATAGCCCATAAGGCCAAAGAGAATAATCATAGAACCGGCTAGCGGAACCGAGACAAACAACCCCGAACGCACGGATTTAAATACCAACATAATCAGGAAAGCAACCGCCAGTACAGCCAGAATCAACGAACGGATCTGACCCCGGATGATCAGGTCACTGAGACGGGCATTGATATATCCGTATCCTCCAATACCTGCAAAATCAGGATCATTTTTCGTCAGCTGCGTGATTTGTTTTACCACCTGGTCAATTACTTTCGTACTGCCACTATTAACCCGTACCAGCATTTGTGTATTTTTATAATCAAAGTCCACCAGTTGCTCAAAATCTTCAGGATCGCCACTCATAGAATACAGTTCGAAAAACTGGGCCACGGCATCACGTGTACCCGGGATGTTATCATATTGTTTTTCGTCCGGATCATACAATGCTTTGCTCATTTCTTTTACCACGTCGGCAATGGAAATGACATCCCCCACACCGGAATTTGTCTTTAGCGTCACGGAATATTTTTCGAGCCGGTGCAGCAATGCCGGATCTTTGCAGTCCCCTCTAAACCATACAGAGATGTTTTCGGATCCTCCAAAATATTTATTAATCAGATCGCCGCTAACTCTTACAGGATTTTTTCTTGGGAAGAAATTCTCAATATTAGCATCCACTTTAATTAAAAGTATTCCCGCCCCGGTTATGAGAAAAAGAAGAACAAAACCTAAAATGACTCTCTTGGGATGACGGATCACGGCTTTTCCTATGTATGAGAGGAGATATTCAAGGAAATGTTTTTTAGCGCCTCCTTTGGCCCGGGCCGGTGGTGGCACTTTCAACATCATCAGAATAGCCGGGATCATGAACAAACTTAACATCAAGGCAAAGGCAATACCCACAGCGGCCAGGATACCTAATTGTTTAGCGGGCACCAGGACATGAGATAACAGCCCCAGGATACCTGCGACGGTTGTCAGACCTGTTAACAGCACCGGCCGGTAAAGACGACTGAAGACCTGTCCCACGAGGTACTTACGAGACCGGTACATTCCGGTGGCATTCAGCTCCTGATATAATGCCATCATGTGAATTCCATAATCATTGGCAATGGCAACCAACATAACGGGTAACAACACGGAAATAACGGTCATTTTCCATCCCATCAGGGGAATCATCCCCATGGAAACGATGATCGACATGGCAACCACAAGGAAAGGCAGGACAACGCCCCGTATTTGCCGGAAAGCTCCGAAAAGCATCAACACCATCAAAATAAAAGCCACCGGCATCAGGATACGCAAATCCTTCGAGATATAATCCGATATTTTCTCCTTCAACACCGGCATACCCCCAAAATAGACTTTTGCCTCCCCCGGATACCGGGCCACTACCTGTCTGATCTTCCCCACAATTTCTGTTTGGGGAACATCTTTACTGATGGAAGCAAAAACAGCCGTCATCGAACAATCGGGTGTCAGCACCACATCTCTGACCAGATCATTGGATAATAAATTCTTTCGCAATGCTTTTCTCTCCGCCGGGGTCTCCGGAATCTTCTGTACGGCCGGATTCACGATCATGGCACCGGCTTCTCCCCGGATACTCCTGGCATCAAAAAGAGACATCGTACGGGTTACTCCCTTAACCTGTTTTATTTTGCTTACAATCTTTTTTATTCTTTTCAGTGTAGTTCCATTTAATATATCCCTGTCCTGAAAAAGAATGACCACCATCTCGGTACTTCCGAACATTTCATTGATCTTATCCGTATTGATCCGGGCTTCCATATTTTCCGGAATCATAGCATTAATATCAGGATCGTTCTTTAACTTCGGAAGCCAGGCAGCAAAAAAGAGAGTGATGCCTACTGAAACGCCAATGATCCACCATCTATATTTCTCAAGAAAGTTTCCGTCATGCATCATCATTATTTTTAGAAGGTTAACCTGCAATCCATAAAAACACCGTTCATCAGGGGACGTACCTGATCATACAGGCTGTAATCTCCCCCGTGAAAAATATTCCCTCCGGCAGTCAGTTGCAATCTGTCCGAAGCTCTCCATTGAATTTTTGGATAGATAAGGTATTCTTTGGTGGTGAGATTATATTCTCCATACACTTCAATATTTAAGACATCATGTAAGACTGAAAGAGAGGGACGCAGGGAAAACATATGACTTGTCTTATACACCTGCCTGAATATCAGCCGATTATAATATTCGATGATTTCAAGGGGCAATGCTGTAGGATCATCCGGTTTTTTTACAGGGAGGAGATCCAACACATACTGCCCGGTATATTGCACCATCATGGTAAAATTCCCTATGGTTTTATCCACCCCGAGGACATATCTCATGTCAGGGAGTGCCACATTCCTGTCGGTCGTATAATTTTTCGTTTTACGGTACCCGAATTCACCGCGCACGTCAAATGATCCCAGGGAAGTTTCAAAATCCATCCCCAGCACCTGTTCGCGGAAAGGAACCGCAGCAATATCAATCCCGGGTATTGAATCGGGAGTAAAATAAAAACCTCTGTACTGAAGACCGGGATAAGGCTCATAACCGTCAAACCAGGACAGGGACATCCCGCCTGCCGGAACATCTGCATTCAGGCGGAAAGCATATCCGCTGTTTTTTAAGTCATGAACGGGAACAATCGTCCCGGCGTATTTCACCAGCGGGCCCAGGGGTTTTTTTCTAAAAGGTAGCACAGAAGGCTTATAAACGGGTATCCAGTCTCCTTCCAGGGAAATAGTCTTAGATATCTGAAGATTTCCTTTCACCAAAAAATTACCCAGCCTTCTATCATCAGACAAAGGGGAGTGGAACAAAGGATTAACCGGTGTGATGTTATCAGTAGGATTATAGTTGTCGGCCCGTCCCCATACATTGATTTGATTTCCTACCCGGCAGCTTACCCTCCCCAGATAAAGGTTCACATAAGCTTCCCGCAGATCCAGTCCGTTTCCTTCGTAAGAAAACGGAAGACCCTCCCGAAAGCGAACATCCATTAGGGCATCTCCCACTTTTCCCAGCCCGCCTTTTATTTTTAAAGCACCTTCGCTGTACAGACTTTTCTGTTCCCAGGCGTCCGATCCTGATTTCTCTCCCACCCATTCCAGGCTACGGATATACCCTGTAATATGAGGAGCATTATTTCTGCCTTCGCTCAGTGACTGCTCAAACAATCCCTGGGCTCCGGCCGAAGAACAAAGCATCCACATCATCATGCCTGCAAATCCCCATTTATATTTATTCATTTGAACCCT
>CAYLJE010000171.1:2305-4520 GCA_964383915.1 uncultured Rikenellaceae bacterium | reverse complement strand
CCTTTATTTATCCACCACCTTACTCATCATTAAATCCCCATACTCCACCCCTTTCATGCCGATCAGCTTATCAGCCAGCGCCCTGATCTCATGCGCCCTTCCTTTCACAGCAATTGTTTCCAGGCAGGCATCATGGGTAACATGAATATGCTGTAAAGCCAGTATCAATGGTTGATATTCATGTTGTATATGAATCGACTGGTCCACCACATCCCTTTTATGATGATCATATACCAGCAGGATAGCACCGGTCACTATCGCATCCTCTTCCCAATTACGTTCTACCTTATATTTTTCTATCAAGTAGGCAATGGCCTGTGACCTGTTGGGGAAAGACCTCATATTCACCAGATTATCCAGATCAGCAAGTAATTCTTTCTGCAGAGAAACTCCAAAACGTTGAACAGGCATAGTGTTACTGTTTTCGGCAAAGATAACACTTATCGATTTTTTCTCAAAATACCTGAGAAGGTAATGTTCCTTTTTCTACTTTTGAATTTTACTTAACAACTTAATAATATTTCAAATGAAACGGATTTCACGAAATGGTTTATGGGTATCCTGGATTATTCTTTTATTGCTTGATTTGTCCTTCAGGGGGGGGACATGGATTATTCATTCAGTCCCCGGTATTCGTTTCCTGGCCAACTATCTGCTGTCCTCAATTGCTCTGCTCACGTTGCTTTATCTTCTATCTTTTATACGTAAGAAGCTTATCTTCTGGGTGGTGTATTCATTGCTCATCATTATTCCCATATTTTTACAAGGCAGTTATTTCCATATCTATGAGAAGTTCCTGTCCCCGTCAGCATTTTCTATCTTTTCCGAGTCACCGGGGATGGTGACAGATACTTCACTAAACAACATCAATATCTTATTGACATTATATATTCTCATCTGCGCCGTACTTTCCGGTTATTTACTGGAACGGTTTATCCCAAAGAAAAAGCTTTTACTAATCATACCGGATGTTTTTGTATTCTTGTCCTTCACCATTTTCTTACTGCTTGACTGGTACAGCGTCAACAATTTCCAGCACAGTACCATCGCTTTCTACAATGGGCTGACAGAAAACCTGCTTCTTAGCAAGAATGAGACCTTACATCCGGACAGGATGAAGCCAGATCCTGTCATGAAGAAAGAAAATGCTCCCAACTTCGTCTTTGTAGTAGGAGAATCACAGGTTTTGTCTCACATGAGTCTGTACGGATATCACCGGGAGACCACCCCCCTGCTTGACTCATTGTATCAAAAAAAGAAAATTATTCCTTTTTACAAAGCGATCTCTATTGGGAACAAAACACGATTAAGTGTACCCTATATGCTTACCGGCCTGGAGGGCCCCGATCCAAAAGGAGTTTCTTACCGTTATCCCACCCTCTTCGATTACATGAAAGTTGCCGGGTACCATACCCTCTTTATCTCAGCCCAGGATTTACACTGGGGAAATCTTGACAAGCTTTTTGATGACGGGCATATTGATCTGCTGGAGGATGGGTCTTTTTTCAGCAATCATGTGAATGTACACAAAGGGGCTGACGACCTGGTAGTCCTTCCTCATTTGTATCCTAAACTCGAGAAATACGGATCCCCGTTTTTACTGGTGGTACAGATGGATGGCAGCCATTACCCATATAACGAACACTCTCCGGACAGCCTCAAAAAGTTCCTGCCGGAAGAATCTCCTAATTGCGTAAATGCGTATGATAATACCCTGATTGTAACGGATAAGTACCTGGCTTATTTTTATCAATACCTGCATCAGCATTTTCCAAATACTTATATGTTTTTCACGCCGGATCACGGGCAAAATTTCGGAGGGTTGAACGGCCGTTTCAATGACAACTTTACGCCGGATGTCTATCATAATGCGCTGATTGTTTTTCCTCCGGCATCAGACAGTGCACATTATAACTTAATTCTCAAAAACCAGCACCGGCTTACCTCTCAGGCCGATATTTTCGCCACTATTCTTGACCTTGCCGGCATCTATCCACAATACTGTATTGACGGACGTTCGATGCTGGACACGTTACATTCTTTTCGTATTGTTACCTGTTCTGAGTATATGCCTACTTTTCATAACGATCCCATTGCAGTGGTTGTAGATTCGGCACTGCAAACAAAGTTTATTAATTTTTCCAAAAAGTCTGTAACAGATTTTGTGACTGGAAAAGAGTATCGTTATAACCAACTGGACCCGAAGATTAAGAAA
>CAYLJE010000171.1:0-2205 GCA_964383915.1 uncultured Rikenellaceae bacterium | reverse complement strand
GTCTTAAACCCGTTTCGGACAGCATCCAGGGCCGAAGCTTTCACACAATATTCGGTGGCCAACCCGGTAAAATAGAGTTCGTCTATAAGATTCGATTGAAGGAATTCCGACAGATCAAGTTCCTCCGTCTCAAAAGCCGAATACCCATCATCCTTATTGCCAGTACCTTTGGAAATAATCTTATCAATCCCTTCCCTTTTCAGACCGGGATGAAAAGCTGCCCCCGGGGTATTACGCACACAATGTTTCGGCCATTTTCCGAAGTGTATGGTTTCTTCCGGATGCCAGTCACGAGTAGCTATGACCAGATCAAACCGGTCCATTATCTGATTGATTACCGGCACCACCTTGTCTCCTTCCGGCACAGGCAATGCCCCACCGGGACAAAAATCATGCTGTACATCTATGATCATCAAGGCTTTTTTCATGATTTTCTATTGTTCTTAACCGTATATCTTGACTGTATTTCTCTTTTCACCTTATTCCTCATTCGCATTAACGTTTCACTAATCCCCACCTTATACACATGTGGATTCTCAAACCGTTTATGACTGTCATCCAGTTTGGTCATCCTTTCCTTCACGTAAGCAACAATATCCTTTACCGGTACCGGCCGTTTCCTGATCTCTCCCCCTTTCATCGCCTGAGTAAGGAGACGTTCGAACGCGAATCCTTTCACATTTTTTTTCTTTTCCGGGAAAAGAGGATGATAGAAATCATCCAGGGATCCATTTTCTTCTTCCAGGATAATGGCATCACCTGCAAATTTATACCCGCCGTTGAGGAAGCGAATAATATTCTTCCGGCCCGGCAAAGTCATTTTTTCCACATTCTCCGAAAATTTCATGGTGGGTTTACGGTTAATCGCGGAGATTTTGAAAACGCCGTCCAGTGCAGCGTCAGGATATCCTGTAACCAATTTAGTTCCAACACCAAAAATATCGATGGCAGCCTTCTGTTCTTTCAGGCTTCGGATGATTACTTCATCCAGCTGATTGGATGCCAGTATCTTCACATAAGATAAACCGGCATTATCAAGCATCTTCCGGGCTTTCTTGCTGATATATGCAAGATCACCCGAATCGAGTCGTACACCGAGCAATTTTTTCCCTCTTGCTTCCAGCTCCCTGGCTACCCTAATGGCATTGGGCACCCCGGAATTCAGGGTATCGTACGTATCTACCAGCAAGATACAGTGATCGGCATAATGGGTAGCATATTTCCGGAAAGCGATTAGTTCATCGGGAAAGCTCTGTATCCAGGAATGGGCCATTGTACCAGTAGCTTCCAACGCATAAAGATAAGCTGCCGCTACATTGGATGTGCTATCAAACCCTCCGATGATAGCAGCCCGGCTGGCCTGCAGCGAAGAGAACCCCTGAGCCCGACGCATTCCGAAATCAGCAATAACGGTATCCGGTCCAACAGCCTCTCGCATACGGGAGGCTTTGGTGGCAATCAGTGATTCAAAATTGAGGATATTCAGCAACAATGTCTCAATCACCTGGGCTTCCATAATAGTTCCCTCGACCCTAACCACTGGTTCATTGGGGAAGATAATTTCTCCTTCCCTGACGGAAAAGATATCTCCTTTGAAACTGAAATCCCCAAGGTATTTCAGAAACTCATCTCTGAAACCCTGTCGGGATAAATAATCCAAAGCTTTCTGCGGATATTTGAAATTTTTCAGCAACCGGAGCATATTTCCCAGTCCGGCAAAGATCACATATCCTCCTCCGAAAGGATTTTTCCGGAAAAAATAGTCAAAGACAGCATTCTCATCCTGTTTTCCTTCCAAAAAATATCCCTGAATCATGGTTAGCTCATAATAGTCGGTGTAAAGACCTGTCAGCACTTCCGGCAATATTTTGATCTCTTGTTCCATCATGATAAAAATTTAGTCTAAATTAATAGAAAATATTGAACAGTACAAAAATAATCAGGTCACGGATATTTTGAAATATTTTTTGTAACTTATATTTCATATCCTATTACAAAAGCCAGATAAAATCCATACTTCGCAGAGCCATGAACAGGCAGGGAATCGGCTTTGTAAAAACCGTTGATGATGCAATGTTAAGAGACATAACATTGTTTCAATCCTTCTTTTAATGGAATCGGCTTTGAAAGGACTTTAAACTTTAGCCTTTAGCCTTTAGCCTTTAAAAATTTCAATCCTTCTTTTAATGGAATCGGCTCTGAAAG
>CAYLJE010000170.1:0-4629 GCA_964383915.1 uncultured Rikenellaceae bacterium | reverse complement strand
ATTAAATTTTCCACCTTGTTTGGTTTGCTGGCTGTTGAAATGGCTGTTCATATGCGGATGAATGCCCATAGTTCAGGCACCTTTGACTGGACCTTTGTGGCGGGTCTGCTATTTCTGATTTTTGGTCTTATCTTTGCCTATCGTTCTTTTTATGGAATGAGAATCAAAAAACAGGAGAAAAAATAATAAAAAAGCCCCGTTTGACGGGGTTTTTTTACGGCTTAAAATATTTTAAAGCAAGCTGTGTACCATCAAAAACAGCATAAGAGAAATGAGATATCCAGTCTCCGAGGTAAATAACCCGTGATGATCCCTTGAGAGGAAAGTCCAGGGGCAGGTGCCGGTGCCCGAAAATAAAATAGTCAAAATGTTCCTGTTTTAAAATATTTTTGGCATATCTGATAAGAATTTCTTTATCTTCTCCTTGAAATTCAGCGGATAAGTCTTTGGAGTCTCTGCCGGATCGGGACCAGAAATGTGCCAGCCGGGTTGCAAAATTGGGATGGAGTCGCTTAAACGACCATTGGAGGATGGGACTGGTAAAAATCTTTTTTAGCAGTTTATACCCCCCGTCCCCCGGGCCCAGACCGTCTCCATGGGCGATATAAAATCTTTTGCCCCCGTACTTATAGATCAGAGGTTCATGATGTACGGTTACTCCTAACTCCCCGGGAAAATAATCGAACATCCATACATCGTGGTTGCCGGTGAAGAAATATACCGGAATCCCCCGGTCGGTAAACGAAGTGATTTTTCCCAGAAAACGGGTAAACCCTTTGGGTATAACATATTTATATTCAAACCAGTAATCAAAAATATCCCCTACAAGAAATAATGCTGCAGTGGAATCCTGAATTTCCTCAAGCCATTGCACCAGGTATCTCTCCCGTTGTTCTGCCGGTATTTGTGTGGGCAGTCCCAGATGTATATCCGAAGCAAAATAAATTTTTTTCTCAGGGTTCAAACTTTTGGGCTTTTAATCAAAAATCTGGCTTAATTTAATCTGGAGATTTCTGCCATGAAGATTCCTCCCAATGATGTCCCCTTTAGTATCAAACAGAAAGTTTGCAGGAGGTATTTTTACATTAAACATTTCTGCTGCTTTTGAATGGGGATAATCCAGGCCGGAAACGTTTATCCAGGGCAGTTCGTCAAAATGTACTGCCTGACTCCAGGCGTCTTTCTTATTATCCAGCGAAACTGCATAAATTTCCAAACCCCGGGAATGATATTTTCTATAGATAGATTTTAATTCCTGATTTTCGGTAATACATTGCTGGCACCAGCTTGCCCAGAAAGTTAACAATACATATTTGCCCCGGAGGGAAGAGAGTCGAATGGTATCCCCTTGTATATCAGGAAGAGCCAGCTCCAGCTTGACTTTCTTGGCATTTTTTATCAGACTATTCAGGTGCATCTGGTTGTATTGAGACATTTCTTTCTTAAAGTCGCCCAATAAAGCTTTGGTCATTTTTATATTAGGATAATAAACTTTAAGAGAATCAGATACGATTTTCATATACTGCAAATCCTTGATGTCATTTAATACATATGTATTGGCATCAATTTTTTGGTAAAGGGCTTTGATAGAAGCCAGAGAGTGCATGTGATTAATAATAAAGGAAATATTAAATTTCTGCTGAGCCGCCAACACTTTTTTATAGGCTTTATCCAGCTTTGGTTTCAGGGTATCAAAACCGGGATTGTTCATCATATGCCGGTAAACGGCTGTAATGGAATCTGTTTTTCTGACTGTTGCCTGTAACCGGTCATCCAGTTGCTTTACCTGAAGAGACCCTTTTGATCCGGAAACCTCATACCCGGCAGGCAGAAAAGTGGAATCAGCCAGGATACGAATGTGTTCTCCCGGCTTAGCAAGCAAGGTGATGAAGTTTTTATCAGTCCGTTTCAATAATAAAAAAGAAGGTTCTGACAGAGGGATATGAAAACGGAAAGTTCCCTTTCGGCCGGTGCGTACAGAATCAACCGGTTTAACGGCGTTGATATTCAGAAGATCAACATAAACCATTTGTTTTTTCCCCCCGGGAATAACTCCGGAAACCACAATCTTTTCTCTCCGGTGGCAGGCAGTCAATGATATACCTGTTACCATCAGATATATTGCTGTTTTCAACAGGTTGGGAAAAGGATAACCGTCTTTCAGCATAATTTAAAAATTACAGATTATTTAAATATTTCTTCTAATTTCTGAGAGAGAGCTTCCCCACGTAAATTTCTGGCAATTATTTTTCCGTCCCTGTCCAGCAGGAAATTTGTCGGGATGCCCTGGATATGATACAGTTTAACCACCGAGGACTGCCAATACCCCAGGTCGCTTACATGATGCCATTGACCAAGGTGGTCATCTTTTATCCCCTGCAGCCAGTTCGCCCTGGTCCGGTCCAGAGAAACCTGGAAAATATCAAATCCTTTGCGGTGATATTTATTGTAATTTATTACCAGATTAGGATTTTCGCGACGGCACGGACTACACCAGGCAGCCCAGAAATCCAGCAAAACAACTTTCCCTTTCAGGGAAGATAACCGTAGGGTGTCTCCTTCCGGAGAGGGAAGGGCAATATCAGGGGGTACTTTTCCAATGCCGAGCATCTGGTTTTGTAATTCCATTTGTTTGTAGCGGCTGCGGAGCTCCACCATCTGGGTATGAAAGGTAATCACAGGATCTGCTTGTGGATAAAGCAGATTTAAGGCAGAATCTACTTTTTCGAAATAAGAAAAATCTTTCATGGGATCCAGAATATATTTTCCGGGAGCTATCTGTTGATATAACACCAAAAGACTGGCCAGAGAGTACAGGTGTTCTGTTACAAATTTTTGTGTATAGGTTTTTTGTTCATCCAGGATTTTACCTGAGCGGTTTTGAAGGTCTGTTAAAATATTCCGGAAATTAGGACTCTTCATACTATCCTTGTATATTTTATTTAACTCCTGAAGCTTATCAATGTTGTCCTTCATATGAGCTGAGAACTCTTCAAAAATGCGGGTATCTTCCGATCCTTTCAGGGTGTGAGTGTTTTCAATATTATCAAAATTTCCGGCAAGGGTTATTTTGTCTCCGGGTTTCAGAATCAGGGTAATATAGTTTTTCTTCGTGGTGTGAAAAATAGCAAAGGATGGTTGTTCCAGTTCGCCGGAAAGAACGAAATGACCTTTATTATCCAGCTTTGCCGAATCCAATGGCTCCATGTGGTTCACTTTCAGTAATTCCAGTTTCACATTTTTGCCGGCGCCTCCGTCCAGGGTCCCTTCTATACGAAATCCTTTCTTTGCATTGCATGATACTAGTACTAATCCGATTAAGCCTAATATCCAAAGTTTCTTTTTCATTTTGACGTTGATTAAAAATGAATAATTAAATAAGTCCGGCAAATTTAGTGATAATATTTTGTTTATTGTTGCATCCCCGTTAATAATAGAAAGAGTGGAATAAACAAATCCGTCATATGGTATCCTGCATTCTTTGGATTGCTGCAAAGCTTTAGGAGATTGCTTCGTTACGCCATTTCTACTAATATTTATGCACTATCGGGAGGATATTATGGGAACAGAAAGAACATTATGTAATAATCTGCAAGAAAAAATGGCCATCCGGTTATATGACACGAACGAAGTTCGCAAATGACGTTCGGAGCTTTGCGACGAACAAATGACGCTCGCATCAGGGAGCAAGTGGCATTCCCCCCAATTACAGATCTGGTTTTTCTTTACTTCTTTTTTTCCGGACCGAAAAACCAAATCGTCCCAGACGTTCTCCGAGCAAATAATAGCTGCCGTGGACATAAGCAATGGGGTCAGTTTGACGCAGGTCAAAAACACCTGTTTTTTTATTCAGATAACGTTCATCCACATGGATGGCTACCACCTTTGCCAGGAACATGTCATGGCTGCCCAGCTCAATGACCCGGGTTGTTTGGCATTCGATATTTACCGGTGATTCGGCAATGAGGGGAGTACTGAGAGTACCGGAAAGATCCGGAGTGAGTCTTGTTTCCTTGAATTTATTATAATCCCGTCCCGACCTTACTCCGCACCAGTCGGTGGCATGGGCCAACTCGCGTGTGGTCAGATTAATGACAAATTCCCCGGTCTCGTTAATCAAATGATGGGAATGGCGTTCCTTCCGTACCGAGATAGAAACCATGGGCGGTTCGGAGTTGATTGTGCCGGTCCAGGAAAGAGTGATGATGTTGTAATCTTCAGGGCGTGTGCCGCAACTGACCATCACTGCCGGAAGAGGATAGAGCATATTGCCGGGTTTCCAAAGTATTTTAGACATAAGACATGTATTTAGATAAAAGACAAAAGTGAAAAGAAAAAAGATACAGGGTGTTGATTATCTACAGTGATCATCGGGGTCGGCGGGAGATATTAATAATCTACGTAGATATTTTGTAACACACAAAGAAACAGCGGTTTATGAAGGTGTGTTTTTCTGGTTTTTCTTGTATTTCGCGATGGTATCCACAAATTCATCAAATAGAAAAGCCGTATCGGTTGGGCCGCCGGAGGCTTCCGGGTGAAACTGGGTAGAGAAGAAAGGCTTGGTTTTGTGTTTCATCCCTTCGTTTGTACCATCATTGATATTGATGAACAGGGGTTCCCAGTCGT
>CAYLJE010000169.1:0-4682 GCA_964383915.1 uncultured Rikenellaceae bacterium | reverse complement strand
TGGAATGAAAAATCCAGGAAACAACTTTGTATTTAAAAAACCGGCCTTTTTAGATGGTTACAGCTCGATTTAAACAAGTCGGAAAATGATTGTTTCCGTTTTCATTTTGGATAAATATTAAAAAATAGAATAACAAATAATATTCAAAAATATATTCCGATTCTGAAGGAATTTTGAAGAATATCCCAGAGTTACAACTGTTGAATCTGATGATGAGGCGTCAGCAACCATGACTATAAAATCCTGAAAACTTTGCTCCATTTTTGTCTCTCTTTGCCGGCAAATACCTCAAGCTTTTCCATCAGAATAAATGAAACATTAGGACTACATTGCCGACGATTCCATCCAATGGTGCGTAAAGTTCTTTGAATGAAGGATTATTCAACGGAGGCATGACAATATCTTCATAACGTGTTTGACGGATATCCAGGATATTCTCTACATTAGCAGCCAGGGTAACCTGTCCGAAAGTCTTCTGAATCATAGCCCCCAATAGCCAGTAATCCGGTGTCTGATCCCCGTTCTCCAGGTACTGACGTCCAAAATAAAAAGCCTCCAGTCCTATGCGGTATCCACTTTCTTCATCTTCCCATGCCAGGGTAGTGGTTAACCTGTTTTTAGGGGATAGTTCAAGAGGCAGGTTATGATCATATTTCTTCAGGGCATCCAGCCAGGTATAGTCTATATAAAGAACGACGTCCATATAATTAAGTCGGATATTTGTGCTAAAACCTTTGCTGAGTATATCGCCCGAAGCATTTTGATAAAAAACAGTTTGATGCTGCAATGAGTCCTGATTAGCAATTACCGGATGATGGATTTGGGTAGCAAAGAATCCCTGATTTATCGAGAGGAGCAGATCTCCCAGTTTCTTTTTGAAGTGGATATCCAGGTTCAATCCGGATGATTTCTCAGCATGCAGACCCATAAGGGGGAGTACATTTTGAAAACGTGTACGATCGGCATAATCCGAGAAGGGCGTCGGGATTTCATAGCCCATCCCTCCGCTGAACCTTGTAGTTAGATCGTCGGATATTTTATACATCACCGCCAGACGGGGAAGGAAAAATTCCCCATAATGATTGGTTACATCCAGCCGCATCCCTGGTTCCAAAGAAACATGTTCCGTTACCTGCCAGTCGTCCTGTGTAAAAAAGCCTGTGTTTGTATGATGATAATCCAACAGGGGAAGGCCGGTATTTTTGTTTTGATGAAACTGGTTCAGAAGAAAGTTAATGCCCGTGACCCAATGATGATGTTTTGTGTTTATCAGGTAAGATCCTTCGGTATAAGCGGTAATCTGCCGGCCTTTGAATATGTTCATGTTTGTAAATAATCCACGGTCATAGCTGCTGATATTCCCTTTTATAGTCAGGATATTTCCGTTTGGTAAGGTGCTTTCAAACTTTAGAAGGCCGTTGGTCCGTTTCGTTTTATTCTCTTCATAAAAAGCATGGATGCTATCCGGTTTGTTACGTACTGCAAAAATATCACCACCGGTACGGTCTTCATAAACAGAAGATATTCCGATCATCAGGTGGCTATGTTCATTCATATCATAGAACAGCCGGGGAGCAATCATTGCCCGTTGATATTCCGGAATATCCGTAAATCCGTTCTTGTTTATATCCATTGGTTTTTGTGTATTTCGTGATGCCAGCAAAGTGACTCCCAGTTTCCTTTTTTTTTGCGAATACCAGACGCTGATATCATTACCTCCTTTGTGTGTTTGGTTGAGTAAAACCTTGAATTCCGGTTTGGTAGTTGGTTGTTTGGTGATCAGGTTTACAATTCCGGCAATAGCACTTCCTCCGTATAACGTAGAGGCTGATCCTCTGACAATTTCCACCTGCTGGAGATTAAGCGGTGGGATCTGTAACAAACTTAATCCTGAGGAAAATCCACTATATAACGGAAAACCGTCCTGAAGTAATTGTGTGTACTTCCCGGGCAGGCCCTGTATGCGGAAAGAAACATTTCCGGAAACAGCGGAGGTCTGTTGCACCCTGATGCCGGAGGTCTCTCCAAGCAGCTTGGATATGTTCCCCGGATTAATATTGGTTTCTTCTTTTACTTCATCAAGTGCCAGCACCTGGACATGTGTCGGAATATCCTCCATATGATTATAGTTCCGGAAACTTCTTACTACCACCGTTTCAAGGGTCTCTCCACTCTTCAGCAAAATAGTGTCCGGATGATCTTGTTTTAAAGGGAATATAAACGTTCTCTCCACAGACTGGTATCCGATGAAGGAGAAGATCAGCGTCTGCCGGCCATCCGGAATACCCTTTAGATATATCATACCGTTTTTCCCTGCGCTGGATCCAATGGTTGTACCTTTGACAATGCCATCAGCGCCGGGCAGGGATTCTCCACTTTCCTTGTCTTTAATCACTGCCCCGTAAGTGTGTTGTCCCAGCGCAGGGTTGCCGCAACAGAGAATGAGGAAACTTCCTATCCATATCAGATTTTTCATGCTTCTACCTTATTTAAGAATGAATAATACTAAAAAACCTGATAAAAATATTACCTGATTCTGAAGGAAATCTGAAGCCTCAAAGATCTGTTCTTACCTGATACCCTGGACAAAGGAAGAAGAACCCGGGAACAAGAAATAAGAACCAGGAATAACTGCCAGACACAAAAGGGGAAAGAGGCTGAAATAATTTTTCCGAAAATAATTTACTGGTTTATCCAAACAGAACTGTAACCGTATGCTGCCGGTTCGAATAGATATAAGTGATTCTCCATTGATAACTATTACATATCTGTTTTACGATGGCCAGACCCAGCCCGGGAGAGTCTGATGAAGTGTCTGCTTTATAAAAACGGTCAAATAATTTATCCGGATCTACCTGCAGCAGATGTCCGGTGTTTTCAATACGCAGATCCTTTTTTGTCAGCGAGAGAAATAAATTACCCCTTTGAATATTATGCAACACGGCATTATTCAGTAGGTTGGCAACAAGAATCCCGACGAGGTAACGATTGGCTTTGACCACTACGGACTGCGAAGGCATATTTACTTGCAAATCCAGTTCCTTCAGGTGGATGAAATCGTATAGCAGTTCCAACTGTGTATTAATCACATTTTGCAGAACGATGTCTTCCGTGTCCTCAAACCGGTTATTCTCTATTTTGGCCAGCAACAGTAGATTATGGTTCAATTTAGAGAGCCTCTGCGCAGCAGAATATACGAAATGTAAGTCCCTTACCTGTTGTTCCGTTAGTGCCGGTGATTGAAGCAGCATTTCCAGTTTGGTGATCATCACCGCCAACGGGGTCTGTATTTCATGCGATGCGTTGACAGTAAAAGCCTTCAAAGACTGGTAATCAGAAATCACTCTTTCCGTGAGTTTTTCCATGACATGGTTCAGTTCCTGGAATTCATCTATTTCAGACTTTTGCAATGTTAATGGATATTCATTTTGCGGCAGGGAAAAATGTTTCAAAGTGTCCAGGTTCTTAAAGAAGGAAGACCATATTTTTTTTGCAATAGACCGGTTCATGAAGAACAAGCTGACAAACAAGATTATAAATACTGCCATTAGAGAGATTGTGATTGCCAGCATATAGTCCTTATTCTCCTTATAGGACCTTCTCAGTGTTATCCGATATGTGAAGTTTCCGATTTTTCCATACAAGACTTCTACCCGGTATTTTTCATATTCTTTATCAACAGGATCATAGATCAGGGTGTCTTTGACATAAGGAATTCCGGTCACAGAAACCGGATGTACATCAACAAGAGGATACAAATTGGGCAGGACTTCCCTGTTTTTGATGTGTTCGATCACCTGAACTTTGGTCTCATGTAGTTTTTCATTTATTTCATTTTTGTTTATCACGGTAAGTATCACATACAAAGCGATACCCGCAAACGAGAAAATAATCACCGAGAAGATCAGATAATACCGGTTAGTTTTCTGTAATAATTTCATCTGTCTGTAAATTTATAGCCGATACCATACACTGTTTTTACATAATCATTGCCTCCGGCATCTTTGATTTTTTTTCTCACATTTTTTATATGTGTATAAACAAAATCAAAATCATCTGCCATATCCACAAAATCTCCGGAGAGGTGTTCTGCGATGGACTCTTTTGTCAATACCCGGTATTTGTTTGTCACCAGGTATAATAAAAGATCATATTCTTTTCCGGTCAGGGTCAAAAGAAGATTATGAATCGTCACTTCCTTAGCCCTGGTGTCGATGGTGATTTCATGAAAAACAATTTCTTTTTTACCATCAAATAATTTGCGTCTGATCACGGCATTGATTCTTGCATTGAGCTCTGCCAGGTGAAACGGTTTCGTTATATAATCGTCAGAACCCAGATCAAGCCCTGACAATTTATCCTCCAGGGAGTCTTTGGCAGAGATAATCAGAACACCCGTTTCGGGATGTAGGTCCTTTAATTTTTTCAAGAGGTCCAGCCCGTTTCCGTCGGGAAGCATAATATCCAGGATAGCAATGTCGTATGTGTAAGCGGCAATTTTATCTTCTGCCAGGAAAAAGGTCGGGGCTTTTTCACACCGGTGACCGCCGGCTGCCAGGTAATCAGCAACACTTTCCAACAAAGCCGTTTCATCCTCAACGATCAGTATCTTCATAATCCGCAAATAAATTCAATAAAAATAGGTTCCAAATCTGAAGGAAATCTGAAATGTAATAAAAAAT
>CAYLJE010000168.1:0-4738 GCA_964383915.1 uncultured Rikenellaceae bacterium | reverse complement strand
GAATAATAAAATGAAAAAGTATTTTTCTCATTTCGTAAAGAAAGGCTGTTTTATCTTTCTTATTATTTCACAATTATCATGCACGTCAGATAATAGCCTGGTTATCTTCACGTCGCCAGATGCTTCAAAACAGGAGGATTTAGCGGCGAAAGAGGTTCGCAGATATATTTATCAACGGACCGGGCAGTTGATACCGATCATTGTCAACAAAAACGACATCGCTTCTTTTAAATCTACCATTATTATAACCACACGCGGGTCTGATTTTTATGGAGCTGTCTGTCCTTCTGAAGTTAAAGACGAGGTAAAAGAGCTGAAGAAAGAGGGATATTATGTAAAAACCATTACAACTGACAATAAAAAATTGCATTACATAGTTGGGGCAGATCATACAGGCACCTTATATGGTTCTTACATCTTTGCAGAGAATCTTGGGGTCAGGTTCGCGTTGCATGGGGATATCATTCCCGATGAAAAGATTGATATTGAGAATATCCCTGATGTCAATGAAAAAGGAGAACCTGTTTTCGGGAAACGAGGACTTCTCCCTTTTCATGATTTTCCGGAAGGACCAGACTGGTGGACTACTGACGATTGGAAATCAGTCATCACGCAACTTGTAAAATTGCGAATGAATTTTATTGGATTGCATACTTATCCGAAAGGAGCATTGGGCCCGGAACCAACAGTCTGGATTGGATTACCTGAGGATTGCAACGAGGATGGAACTGTAAAAATTGGAGCAAAAACCTCCTGGCATAATACCCAACGCTATAACTCTTATGGACTCTATCTACCACAAAAAACGAGCGAGTTTAATTTTGGTGGGGGTATGATATTCGAAAGTGATCTGCATGGCCCGGAAATAAATAAAGGGTCTGATTATCCTTTCCCCAGAACAAATGACCAGGCAAGTGAAATGTTCTACCGCGCAGGAAAGATGCTTAAAAATGTATTTGATTTTGCTCACGAATTTGGCATAACAACATGTGTTGGCACCGAAGGTCCCCTTAAAGTTCCGGAAATTGTAAAAGAGCATTTAGAGAAAAAAGATAAAGACGCTGAAGATCCTGCTGTGATTCGTGAATTATATGAAGGAATGTTTACATGGATAAAAAGAATGTATCCTATCGACTATTATTGGATATGGGGACACGAAGGACAGATCAATGAAAATGCGTTCAGAGATGATTTTCTACAGGCTATTGAAGCAGCTAAAAATGTCAACACTCCTTTTCAATTGGGTATTTGTGGTTGGGGGTGGATCGCTGATAATTTTGTCAGATTAGATCAATCATTTCCCAAAGATGTTGCATTTAGTTGTATAAACATCTCGGCAGGTAAGGGTTTCGTATCTCCCAATTTCAAAAAGGTTTCGGGGCGTGAAAAATGGGCTATCCCCTGGTTGGAGGATGACGGAGCTATGGTGTCTCCCCAACTTTGGGTCGGGAGAATAAGAAAAGATGCGTTTGATGCTGAAAAATACGGGTGTAATGGTTTAATGGGCATCCACTGGCGTACGCGGGTTCTTGACCCTAATATCTCGGCATTGGCTCAGTCCGGCTGGAACCATGGTAATTGGGATGTAAATCCTCTGAAAGAAGAAAAAGAATCAAGGTTCCTGCCTGTGGAAGATTTTTATCGTGACTGGGTAATGGCACAGTTTGGGAAAGAAGTAGCATCGGAAGTTGCTGCCATTTTTGTGCAGATTGATAGCAAAATGCCTCGTCCTTCGGAATGGGACAGAGGTCCGGGTCTAATAACCGTGAATAACAAGCCATGGGAAGAAGTAAAAAACCAGTATGTATTCGCTGATTCATTGGCCAAACTGAGGAGTATGGTGAAAGGGAGCGGAAATCTTGAGCGGTTCGATTGGTGGCTCAACCAGTTTCAATATACAAAAGCAATGGCTCACCTGGGGTGTGTTAGAGGAGAACTGGACAAAGTGATGAAAGAGATAGAAGATACTCCTGATCAAAATAAAAAAACCGGGTTGGCAAAAAACAAAGCGCTTCCGTTAAGAAAGGAACTTGTTTCGCTAGCCGGAGAGATGTATGACCATCTGATGAACACACTTTATAATACCAGTGAGATGGGTACAATTGCAAATATTGAGCAACAGTCGTTCAATAGAAAAAAACTGATAACATTACATGATAAAAAGCTGGAACAGTTGTTAGGAGAGTCCCTTCCCAAAGAAGCTTTTCCTTGGAAAGAATACAGAGGTAAATCAAGAATTGTTGTCCCCACGGTCAGAAATGTTATACGTCAGGGAGAAGATCTGAATCTGAGAGTAATTCTACTTGGACATTACATTTGTGGAGGTGAAGCAGCTTTCTATTGGCGTGAATTAGGTGAAAAGAACTTTTCTAAAATACCTCTTCATCACAAGAACAGAGCTGTTTATAAAGTTGTATTACCAGCAGGTATTATTAACAATGACTTTGAGTACTATATTGAAGCAAAGGATCGTGATAAGAAAAAGATTCAATTTCCTCTTACTGTACCTTCATTATACCAAACTGTTGTTGTCATGAAATAAGAAGATGGATAATATAGAAAAAACACAATTTAGATATTTAAGTTCAACAACAAAAAAACTACTTATGGTATTTCAGGCTTTAAATAAAATGAATGGTTTCTTATTAATGTTATTATTCTATTCAATCTGCGCGAATGCAAATTCATTTATCCCCGATAAAACAGTTGAATATAAAAATGCTAAGGTCGTTTTTAAAAACAATAATATTATTGTATCAACGGGAAAAATAGAACGTGTATGGAACTGGACAGGTAAAGGGCTACAAACAGTAAACATTAAAAATCAACTTACTGGTGAAGAGTATGCAAAAATAGACAGTAAATATCAATGCGATTGGGATTTGCCCGGCGCCATCAACGATACAACGCGGGCAGAATTGATAGATTTCAATGTGTCAGAAAGTGATGATGAGGGTTTTACCAATAAACATTTACAGGTCATTACAACCATCAAATATCCGGAAGCAAAGTTAGAGGTACGGCATGTAATCTGGGTGTTTCCCAATGCCCCCGGCATACGCACTCAGTTGCGTGTAAAAGCGATGGATGGTTTCTCCTCAAAAAACTTACCGGACAAGGAAGGCGAAAGAATGGATTGCGGGTATAAAATTGCAGTGCCAAGTGCCAGATGCGAATATCTTCCGCTAAACTTCACCATCGAAAATGCCCGCCGTTACTGGGGATATTACAACAATCCAGGTGGCAGGCACGACCCAAGCCGCGAAATGCTTAAAGAAACTGTGGTGACAGGATATCCTCTTTTTTTAACTGAAGACAACAATTGGGCAAGCGGGTTAAGTGTGGAATACAATGATGGCGGGGACGGGGTGTGTATTGTTAAAGAATCGCCCAAATGCGTCAATCAGCAAAGTCATTACACGGGAAGTTATTATTCAGGTCCGAATGGGCTTGCTGTTACCGGCTGGGGACTTACCCCTGATGAGATTGTGATAGACCGTTACCGCGAATGCTGGGCAACATGGACTATTATATGGTCGCAAGGGAATGATGGGTTGCAATTGGCACTCAAACAATTCGACCGTGCCCGCTATCCTGTATTTCCCGAAAGGGACATGTTTATTTTAAGCAATACCTGGGGACCGGCTGATCCCGATGGAGCAAGGTTTGCCGAAAAAGATTATTTGATGAAAGAAATTCCGGCTTTGGCTAAGTTGGGCATTGATGTGATGCAAATTGACTATGGATGGCAAAAAGGAGGAAAGGGGTACGATTATAGAAATGCGCATGGCTTCTCTCCAAAATACAAAAACGGATGGAAAGACATTAAAGCTGAAGCGGATAAATACGGGTTACGCTTTGGATTATGGATTACCGCTAAATTGTCAACAGCCGAAGAACTGAATAAAAATATCGACGAATTGGGCTTTGTATCCTGGAAGGTCGATTTTGATTCTTTAGCCAGCCGTGCCGATTATGAAGACCGGATAAAAAAGTATCGCGAAGTAATGAAACACGCGTGGATGAAAACACAGTTCACACTTTGTCCCGAATATGATGACCCTCGCTACGGTTGGTATTACTGCAAGGAATATGGCAGCATTTATTTCCAGAATATTCAGGAAAGCTTGCCTGCCCATCTCACCATGGTTCCTTATCAGGTATTGCGGCAACATTGGCTGATGAGCAAATATTTCAACAGCAACAAATTACAGGTGATGTTACAAAACCCGAAGCGTACAAATCCTGAACGCAGTGATGCCCCGCAACACAGCCATTCATACTGCTTTGCCATGGGCGTGCCTTTTGTGCCTTGTTTCTTTCAAAGTGCCCAATACCTGGATGCACGTGGACAGGTAGAACTTAAAAATTTCATTACCCTCTATAAAAAGCACAGGGAAGCGATTTTTAATTGTTACACGTTTCCTATTGGCGATAAACCGGATAACCATAGTTGGTCAGGTTTTCAGATGTTGAATGAAGATGACAAAAGCAGCAATTACCTTTTATTGTTCAGAGAATTGCATAATACCCAAAACCAGAAGCCAATACAATTAAAACTGCTTGCAGGAAAAACAATTAATATAACTAACTTAGAAACAGGAGAAAGCAGTGTGCAAAAAGTACCTGCCGATGGAAATATAATTTTTAAGATAAAAGAACCGGGAAGTTATTTATTCCTTCAATATGCTATTCTGTAAATTAATAGGAATTAATTGATATTTTTAAGTAAAACAAA
>CAYLJE010000167.1:0-4892 GCA_964383915.1 uncultured Rikenellaceae bacterium | reverse complement strand
GCAGTGCTCCTCAGTCCCTCTTTTGCATTTACCACAGTTTCCGTATCATTTCTACATGCATTGACAAATGATCTTACCGAAGAGGGCATTGCTCCAACCCATTCATCAAATACTTTATAATTAAGGAATGTTCTGGGACAAGTAAATTTTTCTTCAAGAATTGCATCAATAGCTTCATCCTTTCTATTTATATGAGTGGTCCCTTTTGTGCCAATAACTTCCATAAATGAATCAGGCATATAAGGGCTGGTATCAGGATATATCCAAGCAGATTCAAAAGTTGCAAATTGTCCGTTTTCAAAAGTAACCAAAGACTGAATTCCATCATAGGTATCCATTCCTCTTGCTTTTAAAACTCGCTTGATACCTTTGGCGTACACTTCTACAGGATTGGCGTCAAACCACCATACCATCAAATCAATATCATGTGAATTCATAAACCAGGCCGGTGAGCTGTCTTTTGCCCAAGAAGCCAACATTTTGGTAGGTACAAAAATGGGATTGTTTTTTCTGGCAAATCCAATAATCGGTTCACCGAGTTGACCTTCATCAATCATTGATCTGATTTTATGATAGGGAGCAAGCCAACGGTGATTGAAATCAATCTGAAATTTTTTACCTGTTTCCTGCACCACTTTATAAATTTCTTCAGCATCTTCCTGTTTTGTTGTCATGGGTTTTTCGACCAGTACATTACATCCGGCATTCAGAGCATCAATAACCGGATCCTTATGATATTGATCGGGAGTAGCTACATAAACTGCATCAAGATCTTCTTTTTCAAGCATATCCTGATAATTTTTATAGGTTGCGGATACATTAAACTCGGTTGCCGCTTCTTTCAACATAGTATCAGAAATATCAGCCAAAGCAGTTACTTCAACGTCTTCAACTGATTGAAGGATTCTACCTCCATTTCTTCCCATAATACCTGTTCCGATAATTCCAAATTTAAATGACATAATACCTCCTCTTTTTTAATTATGTTAATTTTTGTTAATTCTATTACGTTTTGACTATAACATTCTTACTGCAAATATACTTTATTTTTGTTGCTCTACGGTTTAAATTTCCCCTTGAATATATATTTTTACCTACCGTTACTCAGGTTTCCTTTAGTAATAATTAAAATTTAAGGTAAAAATACTCCCTTTATTCCTTTTTTATTCTCCATATCTGAAAAAAACTCTTTCCATTTTTCAAGCCCCCCTTTATGAGTTGTTAAAATATTAGCATCAATTTTACCTGAATCCAGTAAGTGTATTGATTTATCCCAGGAAGAATACAAAGTTGACATGTTAAAGGTGAATTCTACCGCTTTAAACATACCGGCGTCATAAGGGAACTCAATCTTTTCTTTCCCGGTAAGGCCAATGGCTGTGATCTTGCCAAGTTTTCTCACTAATTGGAAAGCAGAAGCAATACCCGATGCCGAACCACTTGCCTCAACCACAAGGTCGGCGCCCCTGCCTTCGGTCAAATTCATAACAATCGAAGTTGCATCTTCCCTGTTTACATTGATTACATAATCAATACTTTTTATCTTTCTTGCAGTGGGTAATCTTACTTCCTCATCCATGTTTGTGCCAACAACAGCAACTTTGGAAGCGCCACCGGCTTTTGCTGCCATTGCCGATAGAAGTCCTATTGGGCCCGGTCCGATAACAACCGTAAAGTCTGCCGGATGAAGAGCCCCTCTTTCAAAAATATCCGAAACAACATTTGCCGTGGGCTCAACAAGTGCTGCTTCTTCAAAAGAAAGAGTATCAGGTATCTTATGTAATAATTTAGGTTCGGGATATTTCATATATTTCGCAAAACATCCGTCAATACCCCAACCCGGAGACCTTTTCTCCGGACATAACTGTATGTTGCCCGTCCTGCATAACCAGCATTTTCCGCAAGCAAGAGTATGGGGTTCACCAACTATCCTGTCACCAATTTTCCAATCTTTTACATTTTTCCCAATTTCAACAATAATGCCTGAAAATTCATGGCCCAAGATAACCGGAGGCCAGTAAGGAAAATTATCATTATAAATATGAAGGTCAGTGCCACATATCCCAGCAGCTTTCACTTCAATAAGAACTTCATTGTCCCCTATTTCAGGAACAGGTACTTCACGCATTTCGACAAGACCTTTTCCTTTCGCTGTCTTTACAAGGGCTTGCATTGTTTTTGTTTTATTCATAGTATGATTTCCATTAATATCTATATTTTACTAAAAGAATAGAACACAGATAATGTGTTTTATAAATTTGATTATGTGTCGGCTTAGTTGGAATCATTACACCAACGATTAAGGAAATTAAGTAATATTTCTGCTGCCAATTGTATTTGTTTAACTTCAATATGTTCATCACTTGAATGTGCGTTCTTTAAATCACCAGCACCAAAAACAACCGCAGGAATATTCAATAATTTACTATAAAACCACGAATCACATGAGGCTACCATGGCAGAAACCTGTGGAGTTTCCCCAGCTTGGGAACAAGCTTCAGACAATACTGTAACCAAGGGATGGTTTATATCCAAGGTATGTGCGTCGTGACGATATGTAAATTCGAGTTTGAAATTATCACGTAATTTCTCATCACCCTTTTGTCTGATTTCGTTTTCTATTTCCTGCATGATTTCAAAGCGGGTCTTATTCGGTAAAAAACCCAATACGCCTTCCAGAACAGCTTTATTGGGAGTGGATGCCGGCCAGTTTCCTGCGTGCAGTTTCCCAAAAGTAATAGGCATGGGGTTTTCGTATTCATCAAATAGGGGAATACCTTTTGATTCAGACAGTAATTTCTTTTGATAATTTTCCAAAATCTGCATAACTTGAATAGCCATTTTTAAAGCGCTGGCAGATGTACCTGAATAGCCACTGTGTCCGGATTCTCCAAAACATGTAACTTTAAACCATACAGCACCCCGAATCGCAGAAAATATTTTCAGGCTGCTTGATTCAAGTACAATAACTGCATTTGCCTTGTCTCCACTGCGAATAGCAGCTAAAGTTCCATTACCCCCATTTTCTTCTTCTACTACAATATGAAAAATGATATCTCCTTTAAATTTTAATCCTTTTTCTTTGATTATTTTTAATAATAAATAAAAGGTAGCAATTTGTCCTTTATCATCACAGGCTCCTCTGCCATATACAGCATTATTCTTCTGATATGGCTTAAACTGATCTTTGTCTTTTGCCGACGCCGGAACAACATCCGTGTGGGCATTAAGAATAACTGATTTACCGGACCCTGTGCCTCTAATCATTAATTTTAGATATTGTCTTCCATTATATTTTATACCCTGAATTGGCGAGGAATATTCAGGATCATTTAACAGATCATCAGATAGTGGAACCAGTTTCACTTCATCCGCAAGAGGTTGAAATTTCTTATACAGAAATCGTATAACATCTTCTTCCTGTCCACTTAAGGAGTGGAACTGGATAATCTGTTCTAAAAAATCTACTGTTTCTGCCAGGAAAACATCAAATTTATCATTACTCATTTTCTACTTCCTTTAAAACTTTATCCATAATAGCAACACCTATTTCTGCTTCCTTCTCAGTTATCACTAAAGGAGGAGCGATCCGAATAACATTTCCATATAATCCAACCCTTCCCAATAACATACCGTATTCTCCACATTTAAAAATAATTTTTTTTGTGAGTTCAGGTGCAGGTTTTTTCGATTCTCGGTTTTCAACGATTTCCAGGCCTATTACCAAACCTTTCCCCCTCACATCACCTAATAGTAGATGCTTTTTTTGAATTTCCTTGAACCGTTTAAATAAATATTCCCCGACATTCAATGCATTTTGTGGTAATTTCTCGTCTTCCATAACATCCATTACCGCCAATGAAGCCGCGCTCGACAACGGATTACCACCTGTTGTACTAGACATTTCTCCTGGTTTCATACAGTCGAATATTTTTGCTTCGCCCGCCAAAGCTGAAGCAGGCATTCCACTACCAAACCCCTTACCCAAACAAAGCATGTTTGGCCTAATATTTTCCCATTCAATCATAAACATTTTTCCGGTTCTGCCAAAAGAAGACTGTACTTCATCTACAATAAATAGAAGTCCACGTTCCTTGGCCCATGTCTCAAGCGCTTTAAGCCATCCCTCCGGGGGAAAAATAAATCCGGCCCCACCTTGATAAGGCTCGGTAATAACAGCACCCATATCTCCTGAAGATGATGAATCAATAATTCTATCCAATTGTTTAATACAGTAAAAATCACAATCGGGATATTTCTTACCGTAAATACAACGATAACAATTGGCATACGGCGCCATGATCCCACCGGGAACCGGGGGACCAAATTTAAAACGTGTGCCTTTGCTTCCGGCCACCCCCATGGGGCCATAAGTTCTCCCATGGAATCCTCCATAAAATGACAAAATCTCATGTTTTCCCGTAAATCGTCTTGCAATTCGAAGAGCGGCCTCCGTAGCTTCGGATCCCGTTGTTAAAAGAAATATTTTATCGAGATTAGAAGGCAAAATATTTACCATCCGTTGGGATAAGGTAACCCGCTCAGGGGTTGGAAATGAATAACAGTTCATAAGCCTCTCAGCTTGATTCTGAATTGCTTTTACATGATGTGGATGAGAATGTCCCAAATTAGTTACCAGCACCCCGGAAGTAAAATCAATGTATCGGTTACCATCCACATCCGTTACCCAGATTCCTTTCCCATGGTCCCAAACTACCGGCACCTGATCTGCCATGCAAGGCGGTTCATATTTTTTTGATATTTTCAACAATTCGGCAGACTTTGGACCAGGAATGTTGCGCTTTTTTAGTTCTATTTTCATTATTTACTATTTTTAATTAATTTATATTTAAAAATTTATTGTATTTAATTTTCACTCATAAATATTTTAT
>CAYLJE010000166.1:0-4904 GCA_964383915.1 uncultured Rikenellaceae bacterium | reverse complement strand
CGTTTAAGCAAATGCTGAAGGAAAATAATATTATTCCGGTTACCTGGGGACAGATAAAGTCATTGATGTATAACTTAAAAAAGTAATATAAGAAAGCTAAAAAGTGATGTACTTTGTTTATATTTAAACTATTAATTGCAAAAACATGATGAAAAAAATCATCTCGGTTTCAATTTTGGTGACACTAACAATTCACATTCTTTTATATTCACAGGGAGGGGAACATAGTGATCTTACCAAACAGACCGTTTTTATTACAGTTGATGACACCATAAAACTTGCTACCGATCTTTATTTTCCGAACAAAACGGGACCTTTCTCCTGTATTCTCGTTCGAAATCCTTACAACAAAAATGGTATTGGAGAATATGGTGAAAAGTATGTCAAACTCTTTTTAAAGAACGGTTGGGCTGTCATCATTCAGGATACTCGTGGAAAATTTGAATCGAACGGAACATTTTGTCCGTTTAAACACGAACGAAGTGACGGATTGGCTACAGTAAAATGGATCAGGTCCCAGTCTTGGTCCAACGGCAAGATCGCAGGCTGGGGTATGAGCTATATGGGTTATACACAATGGGCTATTGCAGATCAGTTGGATGTTATAACACCTACCCTTACTTCGGCGAATATGTATGAAGTATTCTATCCTGCAGGTATCTATTCCCTGGCAACTGCATTGAACTGGGGCCTTCCAAATGGTGCCAGAACATATAACGCTATAAGTCCTGAAAAGATGGAAGAGAGTTATTACATTTTACCTTTATCCGTAGCTGACGATTCGACTGTTAAGCAAATTAACTTTATGGATACCTGGTTAAAACATCCGTTGGAGGATGCTTACTGGGGAGTCATGAATCAGCGCTCTGCTGTAACATGTCCCATATTTTCAATTGCCGGATGGTATGATATTTTCTTAATGGCCCAGATTCGTGATTTCGAAATGATGAAGCCTTATCGCCATCCTGAGAGTCGCCTCATTATTGGTCCGTATGCACATGGACAGATTACCATAGATACTGATTTCGGAAAAAACGGTGATTTCTCACTGCATGATGATGAGATGATGGCTTTTATTAAAAAGCATCTCACTAAAGATACTGAAGAAACGGAAGGTTCCTGTACAAATAAACCATATTCCTTTTATATTATACATAGGAACGAATGGCTGGAAAGTAATCAGTGGCCGCCGGAAAACAGTCACCCGACTCCTTTCTATCTTCACTCAAACGGCGAAATATCACAATATCCGGATGATACTGAAAAGATTATTGGATACACATATGACCCGGCTGATCCCTTCCCGTCGATTGGCGGAACTTATCTGGGAGTAGGAGTGGGACCGGCTTTCCAGAATTCAAATAAGAAACGTGAAGACCAAATAGTATTCGAAAGTGGGCCCCTGAAAAAACCACTTGTACTGCTGGGTCCGATTGACGCCACCATATATGCAGGCACGGATGCTCCAAGTACCGATTTTTTCATTTTGTTGCAGGAAGTCCGGGCTGACGGAAAGATTATAAATATACAGGAAGGAGGCAAGAGGATATATTCGGATGAGAAAGCACTTTCACGTCCGCAGAGAACGACTATGTCTTTATGGGCAACTGGATACCAGATTGAGGCAGATCATAAGTTACGGGTTGTAATCACTTCATCGCTATTCCCGAGATATAACCGCAACCTGAATTCTGGTAAACCGATTTTTAAAGCTAAATATCCAAGGGTTGCACATCAGAAAATCTATTTTGGGAACAAATTCTCCTCGTATGTAATGCTGCCCGTTATGGATATTGATCGATAGTTTTAAAATCAAGTTAGCAACTTATAAATATTAATTTTTACGACTATGTACAAATATTTAACTGTATCTATTAGGAAAACGATGGTTTTCATTTTATTATGTTTGTTTACACTGCCTGCCTTTCCACAAACGATTTATCACGGCAAAGTCATGGAAAGCATACCTTTTTATAGTAAGATTATGGGCAAATATATGAAATACACTGTTTACCTGCCGCCGGATTATAATACCAGTAACCGGCGGTATCCGGTGGTGTATCTGCTACACGGGGGAGGGGGAGATGATATGGACTGGTTGCAGTTCGGCGAAGCCAACCGCATTGCTGATCAGGCGATCTCAAAAGGAGAAATACCTACGATGATACTGGTCATGCCTTACGGTGGTCTTACCTGGTATGTCAATGATTACAAGGGGGAAAAACCATGGGCGGATATGTTTGTAAAAGAATTTATTCCATATATTGATTCAATATACCATACTCGTCCCGATAAGAAATTCAGAGCCATTGCCGGTCTTTCCATGGGGGGGTACGGAGCACTGCAAACAGCCATGCGAAATACGGACATGTTTGTTGCTTGTGTGGCTTTAAGCTCAGGTGTATTCACCGATGAACAACTAATCAAAATGGATAATAAGATATATGACTCTTTTCTTGGTTTGACCTTTGGTGAAGGCCTGAAAGGAAAAGAACGCATCACCCCGACATGGAAGGATTTCAGTCCATTATATCTGTTAAATTCACAGTCATTAAATAAGTTGAAAAGCGTACGGTGGTATCTGGATATCGGGGATGATGACTTCCTTTACAAAGGAAACTCGACCCTGCATATAAAAATGCGGGAAATGAGGTTACCACACGAGTACCGTGTGCGTGACGGGAACCACAACTGGACTTACTGGAGAACAGGCTTGGAAAACGGATTGAAATTTATCGGGAAAAGCTTTCATCAGTAACGAAACTCTGTTTTGGTAGAACGGAAAAATCGATAAGTTTAGAAAGCACAAGAAGTGATGGGAAAGCAGTTACTGAAGAAACGGGAATTTCTGTTGGTACTTTGGAACCAAGGATATGAAATAGGATATACCACCGTCTGTAATTATATACGGGAACGGGGAAAAGCCCCGGGAGTAAAAGAAGCATACATCCGGCAAGAATATCAATTGGGAGATATATGTGAATTTGATTGGGGAGAAGTAAAACTCATCATCGGGGGGATACGAATGAAGGTTAACATGTCGGCATTTACATCAGCCAAAAACCTTACCAAAACAGTATTGAAATTCCGTTTCGACCAGGCCAATGAGATCCTAGCCGAAGGCAGCCGTATTGTGAAAGCGATCAATCCCGACCTTAAGGTCATTCAACGTTCATTACCTGCCGATAATCATTTTTACAGTACACGCGCGCGGGGCTTCGACAAATGGGAACATATTGCTTTTAATCCCAATTACGATGTTTTCTCAACTTCTATTTTGGTAAATGGGAACGACACTATGGTTGCTCACCGCAATTTAGCCAAAAAGACAGTATCGTTGGCAAAACAAAACAACAAGCCTTCACAGCGTTGGATTCAGTCTTTTTTCCGGCCGCCTGAAAACCTCAACACCATAAAGGACATTGTCAGGATTTACGCGGAAGAGGGAGTTGATTCCATCTTTTCCTGGACTTACAGAGCAGGACAGGACACCTTCCTTTCGGTCCCGGATCCCCAAAAAGTTTGGGATATTTTGGGAGATGCCTATGGTGAAGTACTAAATTTAGAGATTTAATGAAGTTCGAATACCAATAAAGTATTTTATTGTGAAAGGAAAACTAATACTGTACACTTTGGTTGCAGCCAATGGCGGATTGCTTTACGGTTTTGATACAGCGGTTATCAACGGGGCTTTACCCTTTTTCAAATCCCATTTTGGTCTCAATGATGTGATGACCGGTTGGGCCATGAGTTCGGCTCTGCTGGGATGTATTATCGGCGCCATCGGAATTGGTAAACCTGGCGACATGTACGGCCGCAGGCAAATGCTGAAGCTGGCAGCGTTTCTCTTTTTAGTTTCTGCTGTGGGAACGGGATTAGCCCCGGGAATCAATAGTTTTATAATTTTCCGGCTTATCGGTGGATTGGCCGTTGGTGCCGCTTCGGTACTTTCACCTATGTATATCTCAGAAATTGCACCTGCAAGCCATCGGGGCCGACTAATCATTACCTTTCAACTGGCGCTGGTAATAGGTATCCTCGTGGCTTTCTTTGTGGATTACTTGCTTATCAACACCGGTAAAAACAATTGGCGCTATATGTTCATTTCCGAAGCTGTACCTTCACTTATTTTTTTGATACTGCTTTACAGGGTGCGTAAAAGTCCGCGTTGGTTGATGCAAAAAGGTGCCCAGGACGATGCCGTAAAAACCATAAAGGAAGTAAACCCTTTGGGAGATACTCTTGCTATTATAAACGAGATTAAGGAAACGATTACCATTGAGCAGAGGGGAAAACAGGAGAACCTGTTTAAAAGGCCCAATTTAAAGTTTACATTAATTGGAATTTGTATAGGTTTATTCAGCCAGTTAACGGGCGTGGCCATTGTATTTTATTATGCCACTGATATTTTTAGGGCAGCAGGTTTTTCAACCGGTTCAGCTATTGGGCAGACTGTGATTTTAGGGGCTACTAATTTGGCATTTACCATTTTAGCCATGTTTCTGATTGATAAAGTTGGCCGAAAAATCTTGTTGTATTTTGGAACTTTGGGAATGGCTGTTTTTCTGGGTATCTTTTCTTGGGCCTTTTATACCGGAAAGACCAATGGTTGGTTTTTGCTGATTATTCTCATTTTTTATGTGGCATTTTTTGCATCCTCTATGGGAGCTGTAGTGTTTGTGCTGCTGGCCGAGGTATTTCCCAATAATATCCGTTCACGGGGTATGGCCATGGGATCGTTTTCCAACTGGATTGTAAACGGGTCGGTCACCTTTTTATTTCCAGTGGTGGTGGGTACCTTTAACGATGGCAAAGGTATCGCGTACATCTTTGCTTTTTTTTCAGCCATGACCTTTCTGGGGTTCTTTTTCTTTAAAAAATATTTGTTTGAAACTACCAACAAG
>CAYLJE010000165.1:0-4939 GCA_964383915.1 uncultured Rikenellaceae bacterium | reverse complement strand
AAAAAACCAGCCCATAATAAAGGCTCATAGTGAATGTCGCAATTAGTTGTAAACAAATTGTTTAGGCTTTAATTAAGCATACGGGTAAATAGAAAAATAATACATTGTAATGCGGTATGCACCATAGCCAAACCGTTCTGATAGTCCAGAACATAACAGCGAACATAAGGGAGCCCATGATTAGGGATTAAGTCAACATCCGGATATTCCCGGCTGAAACCATCCAACCCAGACTTATTCATATTTACTCCAAACTTTATTTCGTAACTTTGCAGCCTCAACAGAAAAAGCAAGAAGGATGCCGGAAAAAAAGGTGGTAGTCGGATTGTCCGGAGGGGTGGACAGCAGTGTGGCGGCCTGGCTGCTGAAAGAGCAGGGATATGATGTCACGGGTGTGTTCATGCGCAACTGGTATGACACCACTGGTCTGCTGGTGGGCGACTGTACCTGGGAAGAAGATGAGATCATGGCCCGGATGGTAGCTAAAAAGCTGGGTATCCCTTTTTATGTCGTGGATCTCAGCAAGGAATACCGCAAGCGGGTCGTAGATTATATGTTTGCCGAGTACGACCGGGGCCGTACCCCCAATCCTGATATTCTCTGTAACCGTGAGATCAAGTTCGACCTGTTTGCCAAAGAAGCCAGGAAGCTAATCGAAAACTACGTAGGTGCCTACGTAGATATTTTTATAGCCACCGGACATTACAGTCGCATTGAAAAGACTGTAAATAATAAAAAGGAGATGGTGTACCGGCTTCTGGCCGGCAAAGACAGAAACAAAGACCAAAGTTATTTTCTATGCCAACTTTCGCAGGAGCAGTTGGCCATGAGCCTCTTCCCGTTGGGTGAGGTAACCAAGCCGGAAGTCAGAAAGATCGCTGCCCGCCTCGATCTGCCCACGGCCACACGCAAGGACTCGCAGGGCATCTGTTTTGTCGGCAAAGTGGACCTGCCCACCTTCCTGCAACAACAACTGAAAGCAAAAGCAGGAGAGGTGATCGAGATCCCCAAGGACGCCTTCACTCCTCCCTCCTACCCGGAAGGATTACCTGACCATGATATCGACACGGTAACATTAAAAACGATCTGCGCCGATTTTCATTTTACCCCGCAAAGCGGTGTGATTATTGGCAAGCACCACGGCGCCCATTTCTTCACTATCGGCCAGCGTAAAGGACTAAACATCGGCGGCAAGGCCGAACCTCTCTTCGTGCTTCTCCCGGATGTAAAAAACAACATTCTTTATGTAGGTCAAGGTCACAGCCACCCAGGTCTGAACAGAAAGGGTCTGTTTATCGCCCGCAAAGAGATCCACTGGATACGTCCCGATTTGACCATGAAATCCGGCGAAAGCCGGCGTTATCAAGTACGTATCCGTTATCGCCAGCCCCTTCAGGAAGCTATCCTTTTCATGCGTGATGACGGGATATTCATCGTCTTCGATCATTTGCAGCGGGGCATCACCCCCGGACAGTTTGCTGCCTGGTATGACAGGGAGGAACTATTGGGATCAGGAGCAATTGGGGAAGAATGAAGGATGATTGTTGATGGTTGAACAATTGTCTTTCCCTGATATAGGTTGACACAAGATTCTACATTCCTCATTCATTTCTCTTTTTGTTTATCAAATGCTTCCCTGGAGATGGGGTGTATTTCTTGCAGACCTTTCTTCTTCAGGATCCCATTCAATTTTGTCAGTCTGCTTTTAAAAAGAACATTCACTTCCTGGCTATAACCATTCATTTCTTTTTGCAGTACATCCAATCGTGTTATCTGTGAGTTGGTAGGCCTGCCGAGGAAATTGACAACACCCCCGTAGATATCTGAGATTTTCCCACGCAATTGTTTTTCCGAAGTAAACATCCCTTCACTCTTTGTCTCCACAAGTTTACCGTGGATTCGTTTCAGATCGTCAACGACACCCTTCATTTTTTTTCTGAGGCTCCCGGGCAATTTCTGTTTTTTCATTTGTCCGATATCTTTCATCACTCCGGTAACCTGTCCATCGAGATAAGCCAGGTTTTCCAGCATATGATAAGCACGCATCAGTGTCTTCCGTTGCAAGGCTCTGTCATCTGCACTGTATGGCAGATCGGGATCATCCTTTATAGAAAAGGATCCATTCATTACCTGGTCGTTTTTCACTACTTTAACGGTATAAGAACCGGGAGGCATGAGCGGGCCGAAAAAACCTGCAAAGGAAAGCGTTTTGGAAGTAGGCACCCGTGGAGGTTTTAACCGTATATTCATAGGTACCCTGTTGATTCCTTTACGTTTACCTGCCGGCAGTGTATTGATCTTTCTTCCATTCTGATCATAAACATCAATATGCATATCTCCAAAGATATGTCGTTTTTTCAGATAATAAGTAAGGATAGCTGCTTCCGGGGGGTTGGGACCGATATATTCATCATTCCCTGCAAACTCCTGGGTATTACCCTGATTGCGCAAAACATAAGGTCTCGAAGGGAGAAAGGCCATATCCTGTGCTAACACTCCGGGATTCAGGTAACGCAGGGGAGTGATATCATCAATGATCAGGATCCCCCGACCATGGGTAGCTACTACCAGATCGTTCTCACGCTCCTGGATCACCATATCCCTTACAGAAACTTTCGGAAAGTTTCCGGTAAACCGGGCCCAGCGGATACCCTCATCCACAGAAAGATACAAGCCAAATTCGGTTCCTAAGAATAAAAGATCCTTATCTTTTGTATCCTCCAGAATTTTATGACAATAGCCCTCCAGATGATCATCTGCCAGGGAGGTCCAGGTCTTTCCATAATCTTTTGTTTTATAAACATAAGGTGTCATATCCCCGGTCTGATGGCCGTCAAAAGTAACATAAGCGGTTGCTTTATCGAAACGACCGGGAGTCACCGAGGAACACCAGGTGCAGACGGGCAGTCCGGGTATATTTTTCACCACATTTGTCCAGTGTTTTCCTCCGTCCATGGTAACCTGCAGGTTTCCATCATCTGTGCCTGCCCATATGAGATCCTTATCCAGTGGGGATTCACCGATTGCATAGATGGTACAGTGATTTTCTGCCGAGGTATTGTCTTTTGTCAACCCTCCTGATTTGTCCTGCTGCAATTTTTCCGGGTTGTTGGTAGTCAGGTCAGGAGAGATGCGTTCCCATGTCTCCCCTTTGTCCTCAGACCGGTATAGGTATTGGCTTCCGATATACAATGCTCCGCCAGGGCCAAACAGAAAAGGAGTATTCCAGTTATAACGCAGCTTACCGGTTGTCTCATCGGCATAAGGTTTTATATCTTTCATCTCCCGGGTACGGGTATAGACACGGCTTATCTCTCCTCCCTGCGACTGGGAATAGATAACCCCGGGATCATCCGGATCGGCAAAAGCATTGAATCCATCCCCGCCACCTATATTCTTCCAGTCTGCATTTGTAATCCCTTCGGCTCCCTGTGAGGGACCCATCCAGGAACCATTATCCTGTAAACCGCCATAAACATTATAGGGTTCCTGGTTGTCCGTAGTAACATGATAAAACTGGGATACCGGCATGTTGCGAATGATACGCCATGTACTCCCCTGATCATTGGACACATATACCCCGCCATCTGTTCCGAGATACATCAGGTTATTATTTTCCGGACTGATCCACAAGGCATGCATATCCGAATGTACCCCGCCGCCAAAAGTCATAAGATTGCCTCTGTCGAAAGTCTTCCCTCCGTCTTTGCTGTATCCGAACATCAGTCCCGGTTTATATAAGCGGTTGGTATCTACCGGGTCGGCAATGATATTGGAAAAATAAAAAGGACGTTCACTTACCGCAGCCGTCTTATTCATCATCGTCCAGGTTTCTCCGCGGTCATCAGATCTGTATAATGCTGTTTTCTTTGACTCGATAAGGGCATAGATCCTTTCCGGTTTTACCGGTGACACACTCAGGGAAATACGTCCGAGCGTATCCGAAGGCAAACCTTTGGTAACTTTGGTCCAGTGATCTCCCCCGTCGGCAGATTTATAAAGACCACTGCCTTTTCCTCCCGAACGAAAGGTCCATGACTGCCGTCTGAAATCCCACATACCGGCAAACATTACTTTTGGCTGGTCGGGTAGAATGACAATATCTGAGCAACCCGTATTCTCATCTACATACAGGATTTTCTCCCAGGTCTTTCCCCCATCCAGGGAACGATAAACTCCCCGTTCCGGGTTAGGATTCCACAAGTGTCCCAGTGCTGCCACATAAACCACATCAGGCTGTCCGGGCCGAAGGACAATACGGGCAATACGCTCGGTTTTCACCAGACCCAGGAACACCCAGTTTTCACCGCCGTCAGTAGTTTTATAGACTCCTTTCCCGACAGAAGTGCTGTTACGTGTCCAGGGTTCTCCGGTACCTACATATACGGTATCGGGATGGACCTGATCAATAGTAACAGCTCCGACAGACATCACATATTTATCGAAAACCGGATGAAACGTTACCCCGCCATTGTTACTTTTCCAAACGCCACCGGAGGCTGTCCCGACATAAACAATCCGGGCATCTGCGTTCACGGCATCAATGGCAGCTATGCGTCCGCTCATCCGTGCCGGACCAATCTGTCTGGCCTGGATGGCACTAAAAATGAAAGAGGATATCTGCGGCGACTCCTGACCCCTTACCGGTATGAGTAAACATCCGGAGATCATGATGATCCCCAAAAAAATAAACCGTCTCATAATAAAATAATTTTTATGATTTTAAATTTAATCAGGATGGCTGTTAACAATCAGATATTCCTTGAAATACAACCCTATTTCCCGGGTTTTACAAACAGGGAATCCGGCAAATTAACATTAAACACTACCGAATCAATTTTTATCTGACTGCGCTGGTCCATCCCCTTTACCTTGCTTTCCATACTCATCGGCATGGCAATGCCGTCCATCATTTTATAATTTCCCATAGAAGTCTCTA
>CAYLJE010000164.1:3435-4977 GCA_964383915.1 uncultured Rikenellaceae bacterium | reverse complement strand
TTGCCTGTGTTTTGGTCATCAGAAAGATGAGATCCCTGTATTTGGGGGTCAGGTATTTGCCATACCGTGTTTCACTGCCCCCATTAGCATAGGCTTAGGCGGTATCAAAAAAACGAATGCCTCCTTCGATAGCTGCTTCGATCACCTCCTGCGCATCTCTTTCGGTGGTCCAGCCGATATGATATCCGCCAACACCAAGCATGGTTACATACTCATGGGTTTGTCCCAGTTTTCTTTTGGGAAGGACCTGCCCCATCCTGTCGGCCTGGTTTTTATTGTCACCAGCTAGGGCGCTTCCTGCAGGCAGCATGATACCTGCTGTCATCGCTGCCATACTCTGTAAAAATTCTCTTCTTTTGGTCATTGTTTCGATTTTTAAGTTAATGTTTATTATTGTTTATGCTATTTTGTTTTTCCTGGCAACTTTGTTATTTTTTTGTGTGTATTTGAATGTCAGCTGTCGGCAAATTATCCGAAGAAGCGCTGAGCATAATATCTCCGGTTCTTTGTTGTGATTTGATAATAACCATGCATCTGCCTTTGTAAGCTTTTCGTTGTGGTCGCTGGTAGCTCTCTGTGCTCATCGGATTGGAACTTCCGGCGGCGACGATGGAGCCGGGTACTTCAACCTTAAAATGAACGAGGTTGCCGGCTTTAGGATTTGTTCTGCCGTTTTTGTCAACGATAGAAACTGTGACAAAGCTCAGGTCCTCGCCGTTGGCTTTTAATGTTGTCCGGTCTGCTGACAGGTTGATTTTTGCAGGTTTTCCGGCTGTTCTTTCCCTCGTTACGCACGCGGACAGCCAGGGTGTTTTTCTTTCCAACAGTGAGCATTTTGGTGATATCATAGCCGAAACTTGTATATCCATAGGGATGATTTCCCAGGTGTTTTCCGTTCAGCCAAACATCCGCATTCATATAAATACCCTCGAATGTCAGATAAAAATTTTTTTCAAGCAGACCAGACGGTACAAAAAAGGTCTTCTGATACCAGGATGTCCCTCAGACAAAATAACCGGTATTGATCCCTCCGATGGCATTTGAATCCAGCGGGGTGTTGGTCCCGGGGAGGTCTTTTATGCTCCAGTCGTGTGGGAGATTGACGGGTTTCCAGGAAGAAGCGTCGGGCATTGCATTTTGTCCGTTAGCGAGATCCCCCCGGTGAAAATACCATCCAAAATCAAAAAGCAAACGGGTGCGGGGTTGGTTGCTGACAGCCAGGATATTTTCTGTCTTGGTTTTGTTATGTGAGCAACTGCTTAGGAGAGACAGACCCACTGTTAGCAGTAACAGAACATAAAAAATATTTTTTGTTTTCATGAATTTGCAGTTAAAGTATTTATTATTTAGCCGGATATCTTAGCGTAAAAAATACATTTTAAATATAAGGATTAAATATAAGGAATATTTTTTAGAAAATAAATGGATAATCCCTTTCCTTAAAAACAATATATTTGCCGTATTAAGATTTTATAAACATGGCATAAATATCACCTTGTCTGCAAAAAAAAATAAAACAGGGTCAAAGAAAAGAAGCTCCGC
>CAYLJE010000164.1:2244-3335 GCA_964383915.1 uncultured Rikenellaceae bacterium | reverse complement strand
AAAAAGAAAACCGGGCATTTCTACCTGGTGAAAGCAGGGTTTTATTTTTTACTTACCATAGGATTTACTTTTTTGTTCTTTATATTCCTGGTGTGGGTGGGTTTCTTCGGTGCGCTTCCATCGGAAGAGTCGCTGTCTCATGTCCGGCAAAATACGGCTTCGGAAGTATATGCTGGCGACGGAAAGCTGATGGGGCGGTATTATATTGTGAATCGCCTGACCATCGGGAATGAAAATATTTCCCCGTATGTCATACATGCTTTGATTGCCACCGAGGATGCCCGCTTCTTTCAACATCACGGGATTGATTTCATCAGTCTGGGCAGGGTGGTGATCAAGAGCCTCCTGTTGGGGAACCGGGCACAGGGGGGTGGCAGTACGATCAGTGAACAACTGGTGCGGAACATTTTTCCCAGAAAGGGACCGTCATGGGACGTCCTGCTGGTGAGCAAAGTAAAGGAAGCCATCATTGCAGCCCGTCTGGAAAAAGTGTATGACAAAGAACAGATATTGACCCTCTATCTGAATACGGTCCCCTTCGGCGAAGACGTATATGGGATAGAAACGGCCTCACAACGTTTTTTCAGCAAACCGGCCGGGTCTCTGAATCCTGCCGAAGCGGCCACCCTGATAGGGATGCTGGCGGCCAATACGGCCTATAACCCCCGGATACATCCTGCCAGAGCAAAGAAACGGAGGGATATTGTCCTCACGAGGATGGGAGAACATCATTTTCTCTCACCCGGCGAATTAAAAAAATGGATGACTCAACCCCTCTTACTGCATTACCGGCGCATAGATCAAAATACCGGTATTGCCCCTTATTTCCGGGATTATATCAAGGGAAAAGTTGAACAAATACTAAAAAAAGAGTATAATGATACCGTTCATTTGCTCACCGATGGCTTGAAGATATATACCACCATCCAACCAGGTTTACAGAGAGCGGCTGATCAGGCGGTAGTCCGGCGGATGAAAGAACTGCAGGGGGAATTTGATTTGCACTGGCACGGGCACTTTCCCTTTCGGGATACCTCTGCTTTGTTTTTATCGGCCGTTAGAAAAAGTTCGAGATACCGGTACTGGAAACA
>CAYLJE010000164.1:0-2144 GCA_964383915.1 uncultured Rikenellaceae bacterium | reverse complement strand
CGTGTTTTCCCACAGTTTAATGACTGGTCACCTGAGAATGCTGAGGGAGAATATGATGGTTTTTACTCTCTGAAGGGAGCGCTGGCTCATTCCGTGAATACCGTCACAGCGGAGGTCATGAAAAAAACCGGTGTCGGAAAGGTGGTGAAGATGGCCCGCCGGCTGGGGATTGACTCGGATATACCTGAAGTCCCTTCCATCGCCCTGGGGACTGTTTCTGTTTCTTTGCTCGAGTTGACCAAGGCGTATGCTCCTTTTGTTAATGGAGGTGCACAAATTGAACCGGTAACCATCCTTAAAATAACCGACCGGCTGGGGAAAGTGCTGTATAAATATTCACCGGCCATAAAAAAACAGGTGCTTGACCGGGATATCAGCCTGACGATGCTGTATATGCTTAAAGAAGTGGTGGATTCGGGGACAGCCCGTTCTTTGCATAGTGTGTATCGTCTTCAAAATGCCCTGGCCGGCAAGACAGGTACCACCCAAAATAATGCTGATGGTTGGTTTATTGGCATCACACCGGGACTGGTGACCGGCTGTTGGGTGGGGGCGGAAAGTCCGGCCATCCATTTTCGCACCACCGACCTGGGACAGGGAGCACATACAGCCCTGCCTGTTTTCGCCGGTTTTGTCAGGGGATTACATGCCGATACGCATCTGCGGAGATATGCGCAGGGATCCTTCCCTGTTTTAACGTACAACCAGCGAGAGCGACTGGATTGTCCGGATTATATCCTGAGGAAGCCACGGCCGGAATTATTCGAATGGTTGTTTGGCCGGAAACACACCCCTGACTCTCTCCGGCTGCTGCGACAAAAGCAACGCCGTAAACGGCAACAGAAAACGCGGGAAAGAATCAGGGAGACCATGCGGCGGATCTTCGGGAGGAAGAAGTAATTCGTGGCCTGCGGCCACTGTCATTTGTTTTCCGCCAGCCGGCGAATTACGTCATTTGTTTGCTTCGCAAGCGTCATTCGTTCCGAGTACTTGGGACTGTCATTGAAGTTGTTATAACTATTTCATTTCCAATATTCAGGTCATGAGTTAATAATTGTTTGTCTTGCCTCTTCTTCTTACCGGATAGTAATAATGCGACTTCTCTGAAATACAGTCACAATAGAATTTGAGTTTATGATCATTAATTTGTAAGTTTGTTTCATAAAATTTTAAATCAATAATTTTATCAAAATGAAAAAATTAAATACTTTCTTGATAGCAGTATTTTTATTCGCCACATTTACTTCAAATGCACAAAATTCAAAAAAAGATTTTTTCGGGATGTGGTCCCTTAAAATTGAAGATGGTGCCGTTGGCTGGCTCAATGTAAACGAGAAAAAAGGCTTTCTCGATGCCGACCTGCTTTGGCGCGGTGGCAGTGTTCTTCCGGTTTCTGACGTGTATTTTATTAACGACAGCACGCTGGTGGTTACACGAACAGGTGAAATTACAAAACCTTTAGAGGACAACAATGAACGGAAGTTCATCGTAACACAAACATTCAGGTTTAAACGCGATGGCGATAAGTTAAAAGGAGTTGCCCTTGTACGATCCGGCGACGGAATGAGTGTAAAAAGAAGTAATTTCACAGGGTGGCGGTTGCCTCCTGTACCACCTGCCCCCGACCTTTCAAAAATAAAATATGGTAAGTCAATTACACTGTTCAACGGGAAAAACCTGAAAGGATGGAGATTGATTGAACCTACACGGGTAAATGGTTTTAAGGTAATCAATGGTGTGCTTGTAAACAATCCCGTGCAGGTGGAAGGGAAACATATACAATACGGAAACCTCCGGACCGACAGGGTATTTAAGGACTTTAACCTGAAACTGGAAGTAAGTGTCCCGAAAAACAGTAATAGTGGTGTTTATCTGCGTGGGATGTACGAAATCCAGGTACTTGACTCGTATGGTAAAAAACTGGATTCTCATAACATGGGTGCCCTATATAGCCGGATTACCCCAAGCATGGCTGCCGAAAAACCGGCCGGAGAATGGCAAACGCTTAATATTACCCTGTGTGAACGTCACGTAACAGTAATTTTAAACGGAAAAACAATCATTGACAACCAACCTGTTTACGGACCAACCGGTGGAGCAATTATTGCCGATGTTTTTAAACCCGGGCCGATTTATTTGCAGGG
>CAYLJE010000163.1:0-5072 GCA_964383915.1 uncultured Rikenellaceae bacterium | reverse complement strand
TCGTCTAGGGGTTAGGACGTCAGGTTTTCATCCTGGTAACAGGGGTTCGATTCCCCTACGGACTACAAATGATTATAAATATTTGAATATAAATAAATTATGGCACATCATCTTTCAGCAATAAAACGCCTCAGACAGAATGAGAAAAAAAGGTTAAATAACCGTTATTATGCCAAGACGACACGCAATGCCGTCAAGAAGTTGCGTAATACTACCGACAAACAGGAAGCTACTGATCTTTACCCAAAAGTAGAAGCCCTGCTTGACAAACTGGCTAAACGGAGTATTATTCATAAAAACAAAGCTGCCAACCTCAAATCGAAACTGGCAAAACATGTAGGCAGTCTGTAATACATCGTCTTTCATAATTTCTACTCATATTGAAATACCTTCTTTTTTACAGGAGGTGTTTTTTTGCCCAGGTCGTTCTGTTTTCTTATCTTGAGCCATCATCCTCTGCTCATCCGAATATGACTGATTATGATAAATTAAGTATCAAGCAATGGGCTGTGGAAGACCGCCCCAGGGAAAAGTTATTATCCAAAGGAATCCATTCTCTTACGGATGCCGAATTGATTGCTATTCTGATCGGATCAGGAAATCAGGAAGAATCGGCGGTAGATCTGGCTAAAAAGATACTGAATACCACCGGAAACAACCTGAACGAATTATCCCGGAAAAGTGTAAAAGAATTACAGAAGTTCAAGGGGATTGGAGAAGCCAAGGCAATAAGCATAATTGCAGCTATGGAACTGGGCCGGCGTCGGAAATTATCCGATGTTCTTCAGAAAAAACAGATTACTTCCAGTCGGGATGTGTTCGACTTCTTTCATCCTTTTCTTGGAGATTTATCATATGAGGAGTTCTGGATACTTCATCTGAGTCAGTCAAACCGGATCCTGGCCTGGAAAAAAATCAGCCAGGGAGGGATCTCCGGCACCGTTACCGATATCCGTCTGATCCTGAAAGATGCCCTGGAAAACACTTGTACCTCTCTGATTATCTGCCACAATCATCCTTCCGGTAATCTGCAGCCCAGCGAAGCCGACATCAATATCACCCGTAAGATCAAAGAAGCTGCTGCTATCATGGATATCCGCCTTCTTGATCATGTCATCATCGGTGAAGGAAAATATTTTAGCTTTGCTGATGAAGACCTTACCTGAATGACAGAGAAAACGCGAATTGATAAACTTTTTAATTCACCTCCTGCACTTCATGCTCTTCCGCCCGGGACAGACTCTGTAAGGGTGATATTATTCGCCTTTTTATAGACGCATGTAAATCATAGGAACGCAACCCCATCAATAAAACGGTTAAGGCAGTTTTTTTACCTGATGTCGGTCGTTACACCGGGCCAGTAAAGTACTTACCGGAATTTTTAATATAGGATGCATCCAGTCCGGGCAAATCTCATTTACCGGAACCAAGGCAAAAAGCCGTTCAGTAAGCCGCGGGTGCGGAATTACCAGCGAAGGCTCTGAGACCACTTTGTCTCCATAAAATAAAATATCAATATCAATGGTCCTTGAAGAATAATGTTGTCGCCCGTGCTGCCGCCCCAATTGCCATTCGATGGTCTGTATCTCTTCCAATAATGCAGCAGGACCCAACGACGTCTCCAATAAAACAGCCTGGTTCAGAAATGATACCGGATCCTCAAAACCCCAAGGTTCTGTTTCATAAACAGCCGACGGGGCAACCACATTTCCTGCTTTCTGTTCTAAAAAAAACAGGGCATGAGATAAATATGCCTGACGGTTCCCCTGATTTCCTCCCGAAAGTAAAATAGCTCTTTCCACCCGGCAAAATAAATAAAAAAAGGATATTTATTTGCAAATGTACAATAGTCCTTTGTATCTTTAAAACGTAAAAAGAAGTACCTGAAGTTTGGATTACCTGAAGTTCTTAAAGAAATAACAAAGTGAGCTTACTGGAATTAAACTACTATTATTTTTTCTTCCCTTGGAAAAAAGTTAAAATTCCAGATATTTCAAACTTAAAATACTGAATAGTTAAAAACAAATTCATTCATAATTAATTTTTTATCCTCATGAAAAGCTTTTTGAAATATACTCTGGCTACGATCCTTGGAATCTTTATCTCATTTATTCTTTTCTCTTTATTTACATTTGGGATTCTGGGAATCATGATGTCCTCCAGGAGAAAACCTGCGGAAGTAAAATCACATTCGGTATTGTATTATAAATTGAGGACATATATTCCCGAACGAACCCCATCTTTTCCATTGTTCGGAAGTAATCCATTTTCTTTTGATATATCACCTACTCCTGGTTTGAATGACATCCTCGCTGACATACGGAAAGCAAAAACCGATGACCATATTACCGGGATTTATATCGAAGCAGGGATGGCATCCCCGGGTATTGGCACTATAGAAGAAATCCGTAATGCTTTGTTAAACTTTAAGACTTCCGGAAAATTCGTTTTGGTTTATTGTCCGGATATTATGCTCCAGTCAGCCTATTACCTGGCTACTGCAGCAGACACCATCTACTTGAATCCTGCCGGAAATTTTCAACTTACCGGCCTTCGTTCCGAGATCATGTTCTATAAAAAAACTCTGGAAAAACTCGGTGTGGAAGTCCAGGTGATAAAACACGGAAAATTCAAAAGTGCCGTAGAACCATTTACCCGCCAGAATATGAGCAATGAAAACAGACAACAGATCCGTGTTTATATGAATACGATCTGGAATCATATGTTAAAGCAAATTTCTTCAGCCCGGAATATCCCTGAAAAAAAACTAAATCTGCTGGCTGATCAATTATTAATTGACAGTCCGCAGGCTGCTGTCACATATCATTTGATTGACGGGGTACGGTACAAAGATGAAATACTGGATGAGTTAAAAGAAAGATCAGGTGTTCCCGGCAAGGATGTCCGTTTTATTTCTTTAAGCAAATACACCAGGATTCCTGCTAAAAAACATGGCTCTTATACGTCAAGAAAGATTGCCGTTATCTATGCATATGGAGACATTGTAATGGGATCAGGAAACGAAACCAATATCGGAGACAAACGGTTTGCCAATGCGATCCGGAAAGCCCGTCTGGATACCAACATCAAGGCTATCGTATTACGCGTAAATTCTCCGGGTGGGAGTGCCCTGGCTTCTGATATCATCTGGCGGGAAGTGGATCTTGCCCAGCGCGTTAAACCGGTAGTAGCCTCTATGGGAAACTATGCAGCTTCAGGCGGATATTACATCCTTTCCCCTGCAGATACTATATTTACTCAACCGGTAACGCTTACCGGGTCTATCGGCGTTTTCGGTCTGATCCCCAATGCACAAAAATTGATGAATCAGAAACTGGGGATTACTTTTGATGTGGAAAAAACGAACAGATATGCTGACTTCGGCTCCCTATACAGGCCATTGTCCCCCGGAGAAAAAATGTATTTGACCACACAGATAGAGCATACGTATAAAACATTTGTTACACATGTCAGCGAAGGGCGTCATTTACGTGCTTCTTATGTTGATTCTATTGGCCAGGGAAGGGTATGGAGCGGCATCAATGCGGTTGAAAACGGGCTGGCAGATACTTTCGGCGGATTATATGATGCCATTGGTGCAGCAGCTAAAATGGCTCATCTGGATCATTACCGTACGGTAACGCTTCCTGTGCAGGAAGACCCATATCAGAAACTGATTAAAGAAATTACCGGAGAAGTGAAGATCAAAATGCTTCCCAAAGAATTACGGGACCTTTACAAAACCTGGAATCTTCTGATCAATGCTAAAGAAATTACTCCTGTTCAGGCCCGGTTACCTTACTCTCTGGAAATCTATTAATCAAAGATAAGACCCTAATAGCATTTCAAAAAAACTACGTAGTCAACTACGTAGTTTTTTGATCTCGGTTCAGGATAATTTTTCCAAACCTGAATGTATCCTCCGTAGTGTTTCTTCGCGTCCGATCAGTTCCATAATATCAAAGAGATGAGGACCTTTGGCAGCACCTACCAATAACAGACGTAAAGCATTCATGGCTTTTCCCATTCCCGTCTCACGTTGTTCGATCCATAACTTCACCTTTTCTTCCAGGTTGGAGCTGTCAAAAGGTTCAACTCCGGCAAGCATCTCAGCCATTTCACGCATCAGAGCCGGCACATCGTCTTTCCAACGCTTCTTCACTACCTTCGGATCATAAGTTACTGGCGCTTCAAAGAAAAAATAGCTTTCTTCCCATAATTCTTTGATAAAATCCACCCGTTCTTTCACCAGCCTGACGACCTTCTCCACATAATCTATATCTGCCGGGATCCTTTTATCTTTTAAGATCTTTATAAACATTTCCGCAATTTCCAGATCTGGTTTCTTTTGCAGGTATTGATGATTAAACCAGCGCGCTTTTTGCGGGTCAAACCGTGCCCCTGACTTATTGATCCGTTCCAGTGAAAACTGTTTAATCAATTCATCCATGGTAAAAAGCTCTTTATCCGTCCCCGGATTCCATCCCAGCAAGGCAAGCATATTCACAAAAGCTTCGGGGAAATATCCCTGTTCACGATATCCGGGAAAGATATCTCCGCTTTTTGGATCTTCCCATTGCAGCGGAAAGACCGGAAACCCCATTTTATTTCCATCCCGCTTACTTAATTTCCCTTTCCCCTGCGGTTTCAGAATCAGCGGTAAATGAGCAAAGACAGGGGGATCCCATCCAAAAGCACAATATAGCAATATATGCAGAGGTAAAGAAGGAAGCCATTCTTCACCCCGGATTACGTGGGTAATCTCCATCAGATGATCATCTACGATATTGGCCAGATGATAGGTAGGCAACCCATCGGATTTGAATAATATCTTATCATCCAGTGTAGCAGGATCAAACGTTATCTCCCCCCTGATCCTGTCCTCTATTTTCAGGGGAATCCCCGGATCAATCCTGAACCGGACCACATAAGGCACTCCCTTCTCTATCTTTGACTTGACTTCATCATCAGACATCACCAGGGAATTTTTCATGCTTCCCCTGACCCTGTGATTATACATGAACACTTCTCCCCTGTCTGAAAACGTTGCTCTCTTTTTCTCCAGTTCATCC
>CAYLJE010000162.1:0-5205 GCA_964383915.1 uncultured Rikenellaceae bacterium | reverse complement strand
GACTAAAATATACTTGAGTCGAGTCTAAAAAGGTAGATTTTTGTCAAAATCAAGGCGGAAAGAATTTTTTAACCGCAGTTAACTTATTGTTAATGAGGATTGAAAAATTCCTGACAACGCAGAGGTTGGCAACAAAGAACCTTTTTAGACCGAACTCATACTTGATTTGACACTAGTATGCGCAATATTTCTGCAGAAAGGGTACCGCCTCTTTTTTCCCGTAATGCAATGCCTGGTGGAAATCGAAACAGGCATTTTTCTTATCCCCTAATTTAAGGTACACTTGCCCCCTGCGGAAATAAACGTCTCCGTTGGTAGGATCCAGATCCAGTGCCATGGCATAATCGTCAATGGCATAACGGTATGTATGGGCTTTAACATACATGTCGGCACGGGCAACAAAATAAATGGGTTTGGACGGATCTTTTTCTATTACCACAGAAAAATAATGCAGGGCATCACGGTAATGGTTCATTTTCCCTGAGAGTTCTCCCGCACGAAAGACAGCCCCGATATCTTCCGGAAAATATTTTACATATTCCTGTAAATATTTCTCAGACTGATCATACCGGCCGGCCCTGCTCCAGGCATCAGAGATCTTCAGTAACAAGGAAAAATGTTCAGGGGTAATACGGTATAATTTATCCAGCACAGCAGCAACAGCAGCATATTTTCCCATAGTCAGGTCAAGTTTTGCCATAGCGTATAAGGCGACCGTATCCTCCGGCTGCAGGGAAAGGGCTTTCACAATATCCTGTTGTGCTTTTCGCTGTTCATTTTCCGCGTTATAGATGGTCCCTCTGAGTGCGAGCAAACGCGGATCATTATTATATTGTGCCAGCAAACGGTTTACCTCTTGCAGTGCTGTGTTCAAATCTCCCCGGGCCACATCAAAGCGTATCGCGGAAATTCCTTTATCTTTCTGATTGTACCATTCTGTTTTCCACAAAGCTCTCCAGGAAGGGGTATTCTCCAGGGGCAACAAGAGGGTATCCAGTTTGATCTCCCGTTCAGGGCGTCGGGAGGGTGATCGCAAATGATCTTTCAGCGCCCTGAAAGCCTTGTCTGTGTCTCCAGTTTGGGCATAAGTACGTGCGATCCAGAGAGAAGCATAACCCGGCTTATGCCTGTTGGCTTCATAAAAATCCACCAAAGCTTTCGGGTAATCCCCGGATAAAAAATAAGCTTCACCCCTGAGAAGATAAGCTTTTACATCTTTCGGATGACCCTGTATTATCGTGCTGAAAACAGAGACAGCCCGGGCAGGGTCCTTCCGTTGTAATGCTGCCAGCCCTGCCTGCAGATTATTATTCTCGTGCTGACCCCAAACTACCATGGCCGGGATCCCGGCAAGTAATACAAATATTCCTATGACTATCCTGTGTTTCATTTTCCTATTGTTTCTCCCGATATGGTGGCCCCTTTCTCGGTGATTACCTGAACGAACCCTGTAATAAGCCTGACTTCCACCCCTGTCAGCCTTTTCTCATATACATCACAAAGGTAATAGTAAACGCCCGGAGATACAATTCTGTTTTTATTCCGGTAACGTCCATCCCAGTTTATCAACGGATCATGTGTCTCATAAACCAGCATGCCATAACGGTTATATATTTTCATATCCACTTTATCTACAAAACGATGAACTTTGGCTCTGAGTATATCGTTGATATTATCTCCGTTGGGTGTAAAAACATTTGGGATTTCATAGTAAGAACAATTATCTACACAATTCACAGGACTGGAATAGTCACTTTCGTTGCCTACCGAGTCGGTGGCTGTTACCACATAACATCCGGCCATGGAGTTTTCAGGATAATGTAGATAAAAAGTGTCAGTAGCAGAAGGTATTTCCGTTAGTTTTTGCATATCTTCATTCATGGTCGCTTTGTAATAAATGGTATAGGAAGCTACATCATCGGCACAGAAATTGTCCGGATTGGTCCAGGTCAACAGGTTGTATAGACTATCGCAATAAGAGACCACTGTCAGTACAGGCGGACAGGGGGGTGTTTTATCCACGGGAACACCACATCTTTCATGGGAATTATTTAGGATAGGGTCCGGCAATCCCTGCTGATTATAAGATCCCCAACTGATCACCCGGTAGCAGTACTCTTCGCCGTTTACCAGTCCGGTATCCGTAAAAAGGGTATCGGTGGTTACACCCACAGAATCAAACAACAGCGTATTCTTATTCTGCCGGTAAACAACATATTTTTTGTTGATCCAGGGCACATTTTTACGAATATGCAGGGTAAGCCTGTTATCATTGGGTTCGATGTACAAATATACCGATGAAGCTTCTCCGGGGTTCCCAATAAGAAAACGGTTTCCCGTCTCATTATTATACAATTCAATTTTGTAGGTATAGGCAAAATCCGCCGTATTCAAAAGCGAGTCGGTAAAAGTAGTATCGTTCAGATCTACTGTGGTAAAAGAAGCTATCTGTGTATAATCCGTTCCCCATATTCCCGGAGACCGGTAAATACGGTATTCGTATGGACCGGCTGCCGGAATAGTGTCCAGATGTTTGGGTTTGGCCCAGGATAAAAATATTTTCCCCTCCACAGGATCCGTTTTCAACACACTCACATTAATGATGACGGGCGTTCCCTGGATAAGTGTACCACACACTTCTTCCGAGGGCACACTCTCAGAGTTATCTTCATAGACTCCCACCACCATATAGCAATAATCATTTCCCTGTATCAGGCCCTGTCCATGATTATCATCCACAAAATTTGTTGTAGTTGCCGATTTCGTCTCCCCCACAAGTTCATAGCCGACTTCGGGAGGAATTCCGGCTGTACAACTGTCAGGCACATATCCTGAAAAACCGGATTTCCGGTAAATATGATAGCCCGTAACATTATTACAAGCTCCGGGGGTCCAGGACAGTCTCATGAAGTTATTGGTAGGAACAAGATGCAGGTTCTCCGGAGGCGGTCCCAATACCCTGATACGAAAATCGGTAATATCTACCAGGCTAAGCTGACGGTTATTATCCCAGGATTTTATCACCACCTGGTAGGGCTGTTTACGTACATGCGAGCAGGTGGTCTGCCAGGCAAATAACGAAGTTGAATAACCCGAATCGGCTGCAATTTTATTAAAAGTGGCCGGATGATCCTGAATCCCGTTATTTCCCCCGAATATACCCCCAAACGCATGCTGATAAACGGAGTCCCTGTCTTCATCGGTAGAGGTAATCTCCTGACTAATCGAATCCCCTGCCACCACACACCTATCTGCCACAGGCTGGTTTACCGGATTATGATTGTCGGTGTTATAAACATTTACCTGCATATCCCTCTCAATATTTCCTATCTTGATCCCGTCCCTCCACTCACTGATATTCATAGCCAGATTATAAATGCCACTATCCACCGGAGCATCCCATACAAGATCCCCTGTAACCGGGTTCACATACAAAGTATCACTGGCTTTGGGAAAGGTATATCCTTCGATCGGCTCCCCGTTTTCTTTCCTGCACACGGTCAGGCCATAGGATAGACTATCCCCGTCCGGATCATACGCCGTAGGATTGTGAATAAAAATATGTCCCACCGCCGCTTTGTCAAAAGGGGGATTTAACAAAATGGGAGTACTGTTATGCCCGATGGCAGGATTAATCATCAGAACGGTCTGGATAGAAAAAATCACATTGACGGAATTGGGAATATTTTTCACGCCGAAATTCCGGTTCGGATCCTGCACCACAATTCTATATACACCGGGTCCGGGATAGGTATGTCGGGCTATATAAACATTCCTTCTGTAATAATTAGGCAGTTCAACCCTGGATATCCGGTTGACAACCGACGTGGTGTTATCGCCCCACTGTGCTTCAAGCTGTGGCCTGTCGGCACGGCTTAAAGTATAGGTAAAAGTAGTGATGGTAATCTCATAAGTCAAGTCAGATATCTGTTTACATGTTATCTCCCCTGCCCTGTTGTGGGTGGCATATACGGGCATCACATAAAAGAATACCCCCAACATCAACAGCCATTTTATCCGTATTAAGCGACCTGCAAACCGCATCATGATAATAATTCTTTACGAAGTTACAACTTTTTTACATCCATCTATTTCACCGTCATATTTATTTCATAATGTTTCGCACTCAGCGAAACCCCTTTTTCAAACTTCCCGTATTTAAAAATAACCAGGTCTGTCTGATCCCCCCACATATCCATTAAAATCGTATTATAAATATATACTTTCTTAAGAGGAACAGAACATTTGCTGCGATAATGGAGCCAGATAGCCGTATCACTTAATTTTTTCCCGTAAGATACAAGATCTAACTTCTTGTCTCCGTTAACAATAAATTTAAAGTTCTCAGCAATGTACTTATTCAGATACACTTTTTCATTGGGGGTCTCATCTGTATTCGCTAATTTTAGGGCCACATTATATTTTTCAGCTATGGCATGCTCAAGGTCATCCGAGAAAACTTTAAATTCGATATCAAATGTCTGTTGCTCTTTCCGGTATTCTATAGAGGTGAGGGCCACATGCACCGGATGGGCCGGAGGAGAAAACAAAAAAAACATTGAAATAAATAAAGAAATTACCGACATGGCATTAAATTTTACTACACTATGAATCTTTTCTCGTTATATCTCAACCTGGGCATTCATCATATTATGAACCTGGAAGCATACGACCACATTCTTTTCATCACGACACTGGTAGCTGTCTATCAGCTCAAACACTGGAAGAAAATCATTGTTCTCGTCACCGCTTTCACCATTGGACATACCACTTCTCTGACTCTTGCCACCCTTCAAATCGTCCGCGTTCCTACCACCTGGATTGAATTTCTCATAGCCGTAACCATCTTCCTGACTTCCATCACAAACTTACTGCAAAAATCGGACAAATTCAGTCCGAAAGTACATCTTTTTAAGTATTCTCTTGCATTATTTTTCGGACTGATTCACGGGCTGGGTTTTTCTACTTATCTCCGCTCTCTGTTAGGAATGGAATCCTCTATTTTGGTTCCTTTGTTTTCCTTTAACCTGGGGGTAGAGATCGGACAGTTGGGTGTTGTTACGCTTGTCATCTTTTTAGACTACTATCTGATCCGTTTCTTCTCCATGAAACAACATGACTGGAAACTGGTACTTTCCGGTGCGGGCATGGGGGTCTCCCTGATATTGATGGGGACCCGCTGGCCGTTATAAAAGTGGTCATTAG
>CAYLJE010000161.1:0-5219 GCA_964383915.1 uncultured Rikenellaceae bacterium | reverse complement strand
GATATAACATGAGAAATTTAACAGCCGATGTATTAATTGTTCTAACCTTCCTTTTTTCAGGCTGCGCTCAAAATCAAAAAGAAATTTCATATTTCGATACGCGACCAAGCATCGGTTACGACAAGCTAAAAGAAGGGTTTTACGATGTTCCTCAGGAAGCCAAAATGCGTGCCTGGTGGTTTTGGATGAATGGTCTTGCAACCAAAAAATCGATAACCCAAGATCTGGAAGCCATGAAAGCCAATGATATTGCCGGGGCCATACTTTGCGATAACGGCGGTGATTATGCCCCTCTCGGCCCAACTTTTATGAGCAGCGAATGGAAAGAATTGTATGCCCATGCAATCAGGGAGGCTGACAGGTTGGGAATAGAAATTAGTTTAAATATCCAGAGTGGGTGCGGTGATCCAGGAAACCCCAATATCGAAAATGATAATGGCCTTAAAAAAATTACCTGGAGTGAAGTACAAGTAAGCGGTCCCAAAAATATTGAGCTTGATTTGCCAATGCCACCCAATCAGATTTTTTATAAGGATATAACTGTTCAGGCTGTTAAAACGCCAAAAAAAGATGTACAACAAGATGAACTGATAAAGAATTGGAGCATTAAAACTTTTTCCAGGAAGGAAAGCTGGGACAGTAAATTAGACAGATACGATTTAAACCAGTTTTATACTACTTATGCTGACAATGGAAAAGCCTCTGCAATTGCCACAAATGAAATAATCGACCTGAGTCCATGGTTTAAAGACGGTAAATTGAACTGGGACGTACCGGCCGGGAGGTGGACAATCATTCGATATGGTTATACTTCAACAGGGAAACGAAACAATTACGCCAGTGAAGGTTATAAAGGTGGTTTGTGTTTTGACCAGATTAATAAGAATGGGATAGATGCCCAATGGAAAGATGTGGTTCAGCCACTAATTGATATTGCAAAAGCAAATGGGAATAGTCTGAAATATGTTCATGTGGATAGCTGGGAAATGGGAACAACGAACTGGACCCGGAATTTTGATGCGGAGTTTAAAAAACGCCGCGGTTACGATATAAAACCCTACCTTCCTGTACTTATAGGCCGCATAGTAATAAACCGTGAAATCTCAAATCGATTCCTGGAGGATTTTCGTCAAACGGTAGGTGATATGGCAGCCGATTATAATTACGGTGAAATGCACCGGCTGGCACATGCAGAAGGCCTCTCCATGCATTCTGAATCTGCCGGTCCTCACCTGCCTCCGGTGGATGGATTAAAAACGCTTGGTATAAACGACATCCCAATGGGTGAATCGTGGGCAAGGGCCAATACGCATAGAAGCACAGAAGGAGAAAGAATGCATATAAAACTGGGAGCCAGTGCGGCACATATTTACGGAAAACGATTTTTTGCTGCTGAAATGCCTACTTCTGTAGGTCCAATTTATGAACGCAGTCCGGCCGAATTAAAAATTGTACTGGACAGAGCATTTTGCACGGGAGTTAATCGTGTAAACTGGCACACCTACACTTCATCACCTGATGAATATGGCTTGCCTGGAATTGAATACTTTGCCGGGACGCACCTCAACCGGCATGTTACCTGGTGGAAAGAATCAAAAACCTTTATCGACTATATCAACCGTACCCAGCACATGATGACACAGGGATTGCAGGTGGCCGATGTGTTGGGTTATCTGGGAAGTGGCGTTCCTCTTTTTGGCTTTCTCGATAGCGACCGGGGCGATATTCCACCGGGCTATGCGTGGGACATGTGCAACAGTGATGTGCTCCTGAACCGTGCAAGCACGAAAGGCGGTCGTATTTACCTGCCAGATGGCAAAAATTATAGAATACTGGCACTTCCTGATCAAAAAGATATATCTCTACCGGTTCTCAGGAAGTTAAAAGAAATGGTTTCGCAAGGAATTGTTCTAGTCGGGAATCCACCGGAAAGAGCATACGGTTTGACTGATTATCCAAAATCAGACAAAGAAGTCAAAGCCATTGTTGAAGAACTCTGGGGCAAAGCCGACGGACCCAATTCCCAAGTAAATAAATTTGGGAAAGGTAAAGTATATGCAGGAATGACTGTTGCAGAGGTGCTGGAAGCAGAAAATATTAAGCCCGACTTAGCCTGGGAACCAAACAAAAATATCGACCTAGAATATATTCATTATACTTCGGATGACGTGGATGTTTATTACGTTTTGAACAAATGGGCCTGGAAAGACACGGATGATTTGGAATACAGAAATGTTGCTGCTTTGCCTGACAGATATGTAAAAACAAATTGCACATTCAGGGTTGATGGTGAGAGAAAAATTGAACGTTGGGACCCGGTAACCGGAGAAATAACTTCGATGAAAGTTTATACGCAAAAAAAGGATGGTTATACTATTCCAGTTAACCTGGAACCTGAGGGTGCGACATTTTTTGTATTTAGAAAATCAAAAAAGACAAACAACATTCTGACCATAGAAAAAGACGGCGAGTTATTAACGGAAGGGAATACGCCAATTACAGTAGGAGCGTCCGGCGTCTTTGTCAATGGTAATAAACTTGAAGTCCTGAATAAGGGTAAATATCATTTGACTTTCTATGATGGTAAGAAAATTACAATAGACAATCCATACAACAATAAAGAAATTGATTTGCGCGGACCATGGGAAGTCGATTTTATAGAGAAACAATCATTGGGCAAACCGTTTACAGAAACTTTCAACAAACTGCAATCGTGGACAGCATCAGGTAAACATGCCATAAAATATTTTTCAGGAACAGCCGCTTATAAAAAGAATTTTATTCTAGAAAAAGAGAATCTCAACGAAAGCAAAGCATATTTAAATCTTGGGAAGGTGGGAGATATAGCCACCGTAAAACTCAATGGTAAAGAAGTGGGTGTTTACTGGAAACCTCCTTATATTGCAGACATAACAGATTTTCTGAAAGCAGGAGAAAATGAACTTACAGTTGAGGTAACCAACTTGTGGATTAACCGCCTGATTGGTGATGAAAAACTTCCGGCAAAAGAGAGAAAAACCCGTACCAACCTGGAAAACAATAATTTTTACGATAAATTAAGAGGTGCGGATGCAGATAAATATTTACGATTTTCGGGATTGATGGGGCCGGTAAAGATTCAATTTTCGAAGATTTATGATATCAATAAATAAAAATGCACCTGTAAAAGGCCAATGTATTATTCATTGAAATCGACTGGTAATTTAAATTATATGTACAAATTTTATTTATACTTTACTAAAGTTTCCTAGTTCGTAATATGCTATATATCAATTTGTTATAATTTCTTATTTTGCTTAAAAATACATTGTACGGCTCTGACATACAGTAAATTATAGGGATGTTGACATTTCAGGCAGCTTCTTTTCTCTCAAACAAGGGTGAAAAAACCTCATTATCTCTTCCGCTTTCTTGCTGTCACGGATGATATCCTCTAAGAAGCCTATGCAATCAACCTTGAGTATTTCACCAATGCCGGTAACTATTTCCTGGAACAGCTCCATTAAATACCGGGTTATGTTCTCTTCTTCTGCCTGTGAGCTCAACAGGTCGAAGATACTGCCCAGGCTATTGCCATAATGCATCTGTTTATACAGTAACAGCATCATGTATTGCATCATAGCAAGGGTGGTGGACCCTATTTGCGAGTCGAAGTTGTTACACTGGCATTTGCCAAGCTGCAAATGCTGTTTGGCATCTTTAAAAAAAACTTCAATCGTCCATCTAAGCTGGTACGTCTCAATTAATTTGTTGAACCCTATATTGAGATTATTGGTTATAAAGGCCCTCCATTTTTTCCCGGAGCCCAGTTTTACAAAGAACAAGTTCAACCTGCGGTTGTCGTACCACACCGGCACTTTAATGTAGCGTGCATTGTACTTCCTGCTTCGCTTGGCCTTGTCACGGTATCTTTTCCTGAGTGTGGCTGCATTCATTTCCTTGCTGCTAAGGGCATCACGGTACAGGTTCTTGCCCATCTTGACCATGGCAATAAGTTTTAGGCTTTTCGTGCGGAACGATTCTATATGGGCAAGTATCTCTTTTGAGAAAAACCAACTGTCAAACAAAACATACTCAAATTCAAAACCCCGCCTCACTGCCCTAGACAACATCTTTACAACGCTACGTGTTTTACTTATGTCCGCTTCCCTTCTGCGCTCATGTCCCGGACTGCCACTGTCCCTTTTTTTGCTGAACTGTTTCCTCCGCTCTGAGGGGCTTAACCCATACAATGGAATCCGTTTCTCAATATCTTTTAACATTGCCTCTTTTTCTTCCAGTATTAGATGGGCATGCTTCATCTTCTTTCGAAGCACTGACTGTCTCTTTTTAGAACGTATAACCCGCTTTCCCTGTTTCTCATATTCAGTGGTTATATACTTATTTGAACCTACCGCTGCTGCCACTTCCTTTCTCAATTTGTTAAGCACCGCCCGTTCCTCAATATGCCGCTCTTTGTGCTCCCGGTAAGCATTTTCCGCATGCTTTGCTCTACGCCTGGCCCGGTTACGTCTCTCGCGTGCCTTGTCAAGTTCACTCCCTCGTTCTCGATGCAAGGAAAAATCTATTGGTATAAAATTGACCCCATCCCAATAGCCACTCACCAGCAACTTGTAACCAAAGATAAACCCCCCAATAACATGGTCATGCATTTTACTCACTGCCTCTATCTTTTTCCCGCTCTTTTCTATCGGACTGTCATCGAATATTAAGGCTCTGATCCTGGATTTGTCTCCGGTTATCCGACCGGCCAGACTCAGGTAACGCCTGGCAAACAGATATAGTATCGTGCGCCAGTCGATATACTCATTGCCTAACAAGTCATAGTAGGGGTTCTTACTCCCTTCTCTTGTTGTAAGTTTTACATATTGCTTTGAAAAGTAGCTGTATATATTGCGGCTACGATAAAACAACATTACCAAAAGCGTGGTCAGGATCATATTTACTCCGATGCCCCTTTGTTTAACTCTCTCAAACTTCCCGAAGATGCGCCGTATGTCAAAGAACCTTATTGTCTCTTCCAGGCATAGGCCTGTTTTGGTATCACTATCGATAAATTTTTGAAATTCTCCTAAATTCTTTGTAACTTTATTGTGTTGCATGTTGTTATTTGTTTTGTAACTAATTCAAATATAGTCTTTTAGACTAAAACATGCAACTTTTTTTATGTTTTTATTTATTTCATTACCAATATCTTAGCAACTAGGAAACTTTAGTAA
>CAYLJE010000160.1:0-5306 GCA_964383915.1 uncultured Rikenellaceae bacterium | reverse complement strand
GAAGAAACCCAAACCGCACGCCCCTCCTTTTGATTATTAACCTGAGAGAACAGGTGCCCTGTTAATCCCTGACCAAGAAGTAATACAATAACAATCGATAATAATTTTTTCATAATAATTTTTTTTTATAGTTTTATAAAGTTTCAAAGGTGCCTTTTTCATTTTTTATAATAATATCCTTACGCCTTTTCTCCGGCACAACTTTAAGTTTTTTCAATTCACCATCTTCAAATTTTCCTTCGATAACCGTATTCTGGGGTGCATGAAGTTTAAAATCGACATCCCACTCTTCAGGCCATGCCGGGAAAAGAAGTATTTTACCGTCAACATCCTGGATCAGCATGTTTTGCAGCGCCCTCATGTTTACAGTCCCTTGATCCTGCTCCGGGACCCAGTCATATTTGGGTCTCCAGAAAGCAGGGAAACGACTTCCTTCGTATTGTTTCTCGCCAAAATTATGAACAATCATTCTTCGTGCCTCGCCGGTCAACCCAAGCAGGGCCGCCTGAATAGCATCCTGCTGCCAACCCGAAAACTGTTTGTGAAATCTTTTATTATAAGTATTACGCGCGATGTCTAAATCAGGTTTCCCCACTCCATACAGCCGATAGGGAAAAACAGCATACAACTCCGGGTTCTCCGAGTTATGCTTTTTCCAGGTCAGTACCTGTGCCGGTGACAACAGTTGCTGTCCGTCGTCATCTTTCCTCATCGGTATTTCCGGCAATTCATCACGGACAGTTTTACAAAGACTTATGAAAGGTTTATCTCCGGTTAATGTATCTATTTTCAGGAAACGCCCGGTGATAAATTTCAGCCCGGCAATTTCAGGCAAGGGGTTAATGGTGCCTTCCCAGTAGGTTTCAAGGGATTGTGCAGGATAGATTATTATTTTCCCGGCTTTGTCCTTCCGGTAATGTTCGTTATAAAAAGTAAGTATCTCTCTGGCAAAAACGGTTAATTGGTTATTCAGAAAATCTGTATCCCCGGTGAAAAGATAGTAATCCTGCATCATGGCAACCAATTCGATACCGCTTTGCCAGTAATACCGGATATACATATTCTTTGTAAGACCATCCGGCATATTTTCCCTGTTCCAGCCATAGTTATTATTGTTATAGGTCCCCCAGAAATACATTGTTTCCGAGCAAAATGCCCCGTCGTGCCCATAATATTTCCGGGTTCTGCTTTTTAAAAGTGGCAAGGCATCGAGGTACATCTTGAACAACGGTTTCATCATTTTAAAATCACCGGAATATAGCATGGTCCAATAGATCAATCGTGTATTTTGCCACCAGTAACAACCACCCCATGCCCTGTAGTCGGCATCCATTCCTTTTAGATTCTCACCATTACTATAAAAATCCCTGGCCACATCAACTGTAAATATTGAGCCATTGAATTTTATGGGAAGTTTTCCCCGCCCGCCGCAAGCATTGATATAACGCTGAAGCAAATAGCCACGGGTAACGGTAAACGTCTCTTCGGGTTGTGTCTCCGAGTCGATGAACAGGTAGTGCCTGTTCCAAAAACTTTTCCACCAATTATCATGGGCTTGCTTTCTTTTGGCAATGGATTGATTTTCAATTTCCATTTTCAGGTCAGAAATATCCTGTGCCCATATAGAAGTATTTTCAGCAAATTCCGTATTAACAATAATACTAATATTAAATTTTTTATCCGGCTTGCCTGATAAAAGTTTAATATCGGATGCTTTGATCAGGTTTTTTCCATATACCAAAGCGCCAAATGTTCTGTTAAACAATGGATCGTTCAGTTGACGCGTAAGCTCACCAAGAGATTGAAGTTCTAACACATTTTTCCATATCGAACGCTTATTATGATGGCACCACAACAACTCTGCTTGCTTTCTTAAGATTGTATCAGGTTCCACGTAAACCGGATCAGGGGACCCTGACAATCCGTTTGCAGAAAACATCTCTTTTTGAGTTAGTTCCCTATGCTTATTTCGCCAGCCTACGTAAGAAACCTCCATTTTAACAGGAATATCACATTTACCTTCAATGACAATAGCAGGATTATTGGCGTCTATCCAAAAAACAAGGGTCGCTTTTTGCCCGGGCTCTTCTGCAGAAATTTTTATCTTGCCGGAATAAAGGTCCAGTTCCTGCTTAAAATTCTTGCCTGACAAAATATTCGGGGTAAACTTAACTTTAACTTTCCCGATTTTTAAAAGCCTGGCATTTTCACTAAAAGCATCGGTTTTACTAATGAAAAATTGTAGTTCGCCATCAGCGGTCACCCAAACATTCGCCCCGATATCGCCATTTCCGGCAGGCATTGAGCCCCATGAGCCTTTACTTTGAGAATCCCAGATAACATTGTATTTTTCATACTTCTTTCTTAAATTATCAGAGCATCCTGTTAGAATACTAAAGACCAGCCCAATTAGTAAAATTAATTTCCCGGTTTTTTTTAATGAGGTTTTCATGTTCCACCTTTCTGCATATGAGTTAAATCCTCGTGAATATATTCCTTATTTTTATTCATTTATAATATCCGTTGGAAATTTTTTATGTATTTCAACCCTATAATCGCCTGCTAAGATCATTTTCTAAACCGGCTGAAATCAATAGGTTTGAACGCGGTATCTAACTGAAAAATAACTGCGTCTTTTTTTAAGGTAAAATCCATATTATCAGGATCAACAAATAATTTTTGTTTTTCATCGTCTTTAAAATCGAAATTATTTTTAACAGTGAGAAATGTTGAATCAACCCTGTCTATTATTACACAAGGTTTATCCGTACCCACAGAAAAATTATTTATTGCCGTTGTTCCAACATATTTTCCCCAGTTATTCTCAAGGGCATCGGCTAAAGAAGGAAATCTTTCTTTCCAGACGCCTTCTTTGGGATTAATATTTAACAGTCGTTTTTTATGGATTTCAGTGACTTCACGCTTTTGAATAATTACCGGCCTGTCGCAGTCTATAAAAATATTATTATTACATATTATATCCCTTCCGCTTATCAGAATACCGGCTAAAATGTCATAAAAGACATTATTTTCAACAAGAATACCACCGGAAAAATCATCTAAATATATTCCATGCCAATATCCAAAATGATACAGAGGATCAAGACTGCCAATTTTGTAAAAAAAGTTATTCCTGATCACTGTCCCGTAAGTTGTAACATCTCTCCCAGTATAAATTCCGCCACCATCATCACTTTCCAGCATTACACGATATATTTCATTTCCTTCAATCAGGTGATCATTCCCGTAAAAGATAATAGCCATTTGAGTCGCATCATGTAATTTATTATTAATAATTTGATTTCCAACACCCGATAGGTCAATACATGGAGCATAGGTTTGATAACGTCTGTTCGTTTTGTAAATATCGCAGTTTTCCACAAAGTTCCCGGCAGGAGTAAGTGTTTTAATATCTCCGCCGCCGAGACTTACTCCACCGGCACCGGTGTTATAAATGACACAGGAGATAAGCCCGTTTTTTTTGCCCCCCTGCCTGTTGTAAGTTGGATCGGCATACTGGTGCTGTTTTAATGAACCTATTCTTCTGCTAACAGGTTTGCCTATTTTTTCGTGCCGAAGCGTATCAAAAGGGACAATTCCCCTTCCCATTGAAACGGCATAAGTTCCTAAATTACGGAAGGTGCAATTTATAAATGTATTTCGTTCGCCACGCTCAATATAAGCTCCCATCCCTCGTGAATTTTCAAAACAGATATTTTTGAATATAATATAATTTGAACCTTCTAAAGTTACCAGTGGTTCTTCCATAATAGAAACAAATATCCTGTTGTTTTCTTCATCAGAATATGGTATGAGATAAGCCACCCCATTTTTATAGTCAACATAGTAATCACCCGGTTTCGCAATTTCATCCAAAACATTAATAAAACGGAAATGTCCACCTGTAACTCCATATAAATGCGGTTTTTCAGTCGTGATCTGTTTTTTCAACGTGTCAATATCTGCAACCTTCAATTTATCATCTGCCCAAACAGTGCCAAACATTCCCTGTACCCATAAATTATCTGGTTTTTCCCATAAAGAAGGTCGTGAATCTTTGTAAGTGAAAACACCTCCCCTGCCCGAGTAATCACCATCCCGGGGCTTTGATCCTGTATCGATCACGCTATCGATCATGATATACCTGTCATGAGGCCAACCGGCCAAATGCATCGCTTTATCGTTAAAGAATAATTCAATACCTGCCGGACGGATTGGCCTTGCAAAACCGGTGTACTTAATGGTACCATAATCCGTTACCCCCAGTTTTTTCAACGGAAGCTTTCGGATCATCTTTCTTGCATCCCTGGACAATATCCTGCTGAGGATAAGGGAATCGGTGACGGATTCTAAAACCGATACAGGGAAAGAGGGACCACCTGTAATGGAGACTTTTTCTTTCCCGTATGCCTGAATTGTAATGGGATAATTTTTATTACCGGTAATTTGTTCATTAAATTCTAATGGCTTATTTAATTGGAATATTCCTTCCCGCAGGTAAATGTTAATAGCTTTATCATTAACCATTGCCTTTCCAGCTTCAACAATGGCCATGTCTATGGTGGCAAATGGTTTGGATCGCGTACCGCGATTCTCATTGTTGCCATCAGGAGAAACATAATAATTTATTTCATTTGAACAAGAAATAGTAAACAGGGCTAAAAAAATTAAGACCCCGTATTTTCTTAAAATTGATCTTTTTTTAAATCGATTTTTATTCATAGTCATTCATTTTATAACGACGGGACAAGCACCAGGTATATGCTTGAAAGAGTTCCGTTCTTCTTGCTAATTTAAATTTCATAATGGGATGTTGTTCTTTCATTTTCTGCATTTCGAGAAAAACCAAAAAATTCATGGGAGCCCAAATTCTGCCTTTCCAGTATTCATCTTAATGATTTTATTGCATCTTCGACTTTTACAATCATAGTCTCACTGATTTACAATATCCATTAATGATGGATTCCCGGTCCAGCCCCCTTCTTCCTCAACAACGAAGCGGATTTTCCTGAACAAGTCTGTAAACGGCTGGATGTCTTTCCTGTCCGTCCACCATTCAGGAGGACGTTCTCGCGTTGAGGCATATTCCGGTTTCCAGCATACCCGGTAATTGTTCCGAATAATTGTGCGTGTATAATCATGCTGACCACCAACTCCTCCCACCACGTCAAGTATTTTCCCATTGAACCATACCACGTTATCTTCAATTAATGCACATTGAGAATAATAACTGTCCATAGCTATTACCGATGAACCCGGCATATCCTTTTTACCATATATCAGATTTCCCCGGTATTCATTATTTT
>CAYLJE010000159.1:0-5343 GCA_964383915.1 uncultured Rikenellaceae bacterium | reverse complement strand
GTTCCGAAGGAACAAATGACTACTGAATGACGCTGTGAGCGAAGCGAAGAGCGAATGAAACTTAAATATTTTAAACTATGATAACAATTACCGTATTAAACGATAACCGACCGGCAGGAAATCTGGGTTCCGAACATGGCTTGTCCATGATGGTGGAAGCGGATGAAACTATCCTGTTTGATACAGGTCCGTCGGACATTATTTTAAGAAATGCGGAAAAACTGGGTATTGATCTGAGAAAGATTCCTAAAATCGTGTTGAGTCATGGACATTATGATCACGGGAACGGACTGGCATATCTGGCAAAAACAAACCCTAAACAAAAGCTGATCTGTCATCCCGCAGTCTTTGACGGGAAATACAGAAAAGGGGACCATTCGTATATCGGGTTACCTCTCAGCAGGACGAATGCCCGGCAAAAGTTTGAATTGACAGAAACGAAACAGCCGCTGGACGTATCTGAGAAAATTATTTTTCTGGGAGAGATTCCGCGTATCAATGATTTTGAAGCGAAGACAACAGCTTTTGAAAAGGAAGACGGATCCGAAGATTTCATACAGGATGACAGTGGCATTGCCATCAAAACATCCCGGGGACTGATTGTGATCACCGGATGCGGACATGCAGGTATCTGTAATACCCTGGAACAGGCACGGAAAGTCACGGGAGAAAACCGAATCCTTGCTGCCCTGGGTGGTTTTCATCTGAAATATGATAACGAGGTGACCCGGAGGGTGGTGGAGTGCTTTGTGAAAATGGAGGTGGAGAAAGCTTATCCTTCCCATTGTACGGAATTACCGGCGCTGGTGCGGTTTTATGAACAGTACAAAAATAATTTTGTACGTTCGGGGGATGTGTTCAGATTTGAAGATTAGAGGATGAAATGATGCAGGGGAAAGAGGATCAACCCATAAGAAAAGAACTGGCTGAAGTGAGTGCCCGTTTGCAGGAAGATCCCGAAGATACGGAACTTCTATATCAGCATGCCGGTTTGTTGCAGCAATTAGGAAAATACGGGGATGCCATTAATGACCTGAAACATATCTTGGAGATCCGGCCGGACCATCCACAGGCACTGGAACGGATGCGTTATCTTGAGACCATCCTGAAATTTACCAATATGGATATTTTCTCTGATACCAACACCCACCATGACCCCTGGCTGGAGTAACAACAATAGATGTTTCTAACCGGTCATTTTTTCCGGATGGCTTGATACAGTGTCTCCAGGATATTGGTCCGTATATTCATCCTGAACAATTTGTTGTTGAGTCGTGTAGGATAAACACGGTTGCAAAAGAAGATATACAACAGCCCGTTGTCCGGATCCACCCAGGTAAAAGTGCCTGTATAGCCTGAATGGCCGAAACTCTCCGGACCGGCATCCAATGCCGGGTAAGCCTGTTCCGGTGGGATATCTTGGTTATGCAGGGAAGGTTTGTCAAAGCCCAGACCACGCCGGTTGTCATTATCAGGAAACTGGTAGCTGCTAAATTCACGCAAGGTGGTGTCAGAGATAAAACGCCGGCCACCGAAGATGCCCATGTTCAGATACATCTGCATCAGCTTGGCCAGGTCGTTGGCGGTGCCGAAGAGGCCGGCATTGCCGGAGATGCCTCCCATCATTGCAGCCCCTTCGTCATGCACCCACCCCTGAAGCTGTTCCTTGCGGAAAAACGTGTCGTTTTCGGTGGGGGCAATGTGTGTCAGGGAATAATGTTTGTAAGGATTATACGTGAGATCCCAGGCACCCAGGGGCCGGTAAACAGAGTCCTTTAAGTAGGTTTGGTACTCTCTTCCTGTCAGGTTTTTGATGATCTGCGGCCAGAGATAAAAACTCAGTCCCGAATATAAATATTTCTTCTCTGGCAGGAGGGGTGACTTTTTGATGGCCTTGTAGATTTTCTTGCGGTAGCTGGTTCTGAGGAATATCCTCGGTGCCACATAATAAGAGTACCGGTCGGAGGAATCGAGCGAATAATAAATACGTCGCAGCTCATCGTGTTTGTTCACCGTCTTCCGCCAGTAGGGAATCCACGATTGCAGACGGCCCTGGTGGGCCAGCACATCCCGGATCATGACATTTTTCTTGTTGGAATGTTTGAACGCCGGCCAATAGGTACTCAGGGGCACATCCAGTTTGAATTTACCCTGGTCGTGCAAGCGCATCAGCGCCGGCAGTGGACCGGTGATCTTGGTGACGGAGGCAAAATCATACAACACGTCCGGCGTTACGGGAGATTGTTTGGCATAAGTGAAATAACCGTAACATTTGTGGAACACGACGGTACCGTTCCTGGCCACCAGCACTTCACAGCCCGGATAAGCGCCCGAGTCGATCCCGGTGCGGGCGATTGAGTCGATCTTTTGTTCCAACCAACGGGAATCCATGCCCACGGCTTCCGGGAGATCATAACGCAAACGGCCGATAGCTGCCGTGGTGATCCCGTCGCCAGTATTGAAGAGCCCGTTTACGCTGACCGGTAACCTTCCCTTGATACCGTAAGATCCGAAGACCATCTGCGCTGCCAGCTCTTCCATGACCGGTGTCTCCTGGTAAGTGACCAGCAGGGCCTTGCTTTCTTTGATGCCGGGGATAAGACCCAGGGCAAACGGATTGCCGAAAAAGACCGTGAGGGTGGGGTGATTCCCTACGATTGTATCGATCATGTTGATCTCATCGCTGCTCAGCCCGAAATGCCGGTACGGCCGCTCGTCCAGTCCCTGGATACCCAGGATGACCAGCGAATAGTTGTTAAGATGATCCAGCATCTTTTTCCGGGCAGCCGTATCTTCAGGCACGACAAACAAATCCATCCGGGTGTATTTTTTCAGATATTCCTGAAAACGGGTGAGGGTATCACTGCCAATGACCACAGCGGCAATCTTTTGTTTTTCCAAATGACGTACAGGTACGATGCTGTCGCTGTTTTGTAACAGGGTAACGGCTTCTTCGGATAGTCGGCGGTTGAGTATGCGGGCTCCCGTGGTGTTGAGGTCTTCATGCAGATGCTTCAGGCTGACCGGCTGATAATGAGCCAGTCCGGAACGGTATTTGGCCGTCAGTATCTTTTTAACACGCTGGTCTATATCTTTCCGGTTAAGCTGTCTGCTTTTCAATGCTTTTATCACCTCGCTGATGGCTTTGGGAGTGTCTTTGGAAAACTCCACCAGGTCGTTACCTGCTTCGATGGCTTTCACGTCGGCAATGCCGGGGGCGTAATAGTCAGCCACGCCTTTCATGTTCATGGCATCGGTGACAACGAGTCCCCGGAACCCCAGTTCTTTCTTTAGTAACCCGGTGACGATGGGATAGGACAGGGTGGAGGCCCGGTTGGGCGTGCTGTCCAGGGCCGGTATGCTGAGGTGGGCTACCATGATGGCAGCTACCCCACTATCTATCAGTTTTCTGAAAGGGTAAAGTTCTACACTGTCCAGATGGGAGCGGCTTTGCCGTATGACCGGCAAGGTCAGATGCGAGTCGGTGCCGGTGTCGCCGTGGCCTGGAAAATGCTTGGCTGTAGCCAGGATGCCATGCTGTTGCATGCCCAGCATATACATCGTTCCTTTGCGGGCAACGTTATCCCGGTCCATGCCGAACGAGCGATAGTTGATCACCGGATTGTCCGGGTTGTTATTGATATCCACCACCGGTGCAAAATTTATCTGTATGCCCATGCGTCTGAACTCCCGGGCGATCTCGGTGCCCATAGCGTAGATAAGAGAATCATCCCGGATAGCCCCCAGCGTCATCTGGTAAGGGAAACGGATCGTGCCGTCGAGCCGCATGCCCAGACCCCATTCACCGTCTATGGCGATCAACAATGGGACCTTCGATTGGGACTGATAATAGTTGGCCAGCTCATCCTGTTTTTCGGGGGTGCCCTGGAAGAAAATCAATCCGCCGATATGGTTTTCGCGGATCAGCTTGAGGATTGCATCCTGCTGTGCCGGTCCCCGGTTTGAATAAGCTGCAGCCATGAACAATTGTCCGATACGTTCCTCAGGCGTCAGGGAATGGAAAACCGAATCTACCCACTGTTGTTCTTCGGGTGAAGCCGGCGTGGTGAGATCAGAAAAAGGATTTTTTTGGGCAGAAAGAAACGATGACATCAGCCATGCCATCAAAAGAAAAAGAAATAATGACTTATTCATAGTATAACGTGTTAGTTTTTAGCTCATCTTCAAATCACAGATTATAATGCCTAAATTCCAATATTCGATGATCAAAAAGTTTGGAATTTGATTATTGTTGATTGGCCATTATTTGGGATTTGAAGATTGAAATTTGGAATTTTATTCGTCATTCATCATTTATTGTTCTTTTTTCCTTCTTGCCTGATCTTCCAGCACCCGGCGTACGGAGCCGAGTTTCAGCAGGCGTTCGCGTGCTTCTGTTTCGGGCAATCCCAGCTCTTCCATGATGATGCGGGTGCCCCTGTTCACCAGTTTCTGGTTGGTGAGCTGCATGTCCACCATTTTGTTGCCTTTCACACGTCCCAGCCTGATCATGGTGCTGGTGGTAATCATGTTCAGGATCATTTTCTGGGCGGTACCGGCTTTCAGGCGCGTGCTGCCGGTGATGAATTCAGGACCTACGACAGCTACAATGGGAACCTCCACTTCTTTTTCGAGAGGGGTGTCCGGATTGCAGGTAATGCAGGCGGTGAGTATCCCGTGGTTGCGGGCATCCCTGACTCCCCCGATGACATAAGGCGTGCGGCCTGAGGCGGCAATACCCACCAGTGTATCCTTGGTATTGATATTATAAGCCTGCAAATCTTTCCATGCCTGATTATAGTCATCTTCAGCCGACTCGACGGCTTTCCGGATAGCCGAATCACCACCGGCAATCAGTCCGATAACGACGTTATCCGGCATGCCGAAAGTGGGAGGAACTTCAGAGGCATCAAGAATACCCAGGCGCCCACTGGTACCGGCACCGATATAAAACAAACGTCCTCCTTCTTTCATCTTCTCCGGAATCCCGCTTACCAACTTCTCGATCTGCGGGATGACCTGGCGCACAGCCAGGTGAACAGTCTCATCCTCTTTGTTGATGTTCGCCAGGATATCATGGATAGTCATCTTATCCGGATGATCAAAACGGGAAGGTTCTTCGGTAACGTTTTTCACAGGTAAAAGGATTTTAATGTCTTATTTTTAACTTTCTTGTATTTTTTGACAGAAAATAATCAATGGCTTACTATATTACAGCAATGCTATGTTTTACAACAATACAAATTTTTCAACTTTTATCTTTTTACTTTTGTCATTTATCTTCCGGTTTATCCGGGTTAGGTTGATGCAAGATGCAAAATTAAGAAAAAAACGGAACCGGAG
>CAYLJE010000158.1:0-5392 GCA_964383915.1 uncultured Rikenellaceae bacterium | reverse complement strand
CCTTATCACCAACTCCTCCTGCGAGCATGATGAGGTTAATACCATCTTTTTCCATATTTTCAAACAACTTTTCAATCTTTGCATCTCCCCAGGTTTCAAGGGGAACATATTCCGGCGTCACCTTACCAAAAACAACAGGGGCACAATTGATGGGTTTAACAGATAAATTATTCTTTGCTACTATTACTTTATTTCCTGACAAATAAATAAATGAACATGCCGATATAAAAAACAAAACTGCTGCCAACTTAACCACTGTAATAAAATGTCGCATAGTACCTCCTGATATTTTTAATTTATTTTGTTAATTTATTTCTCATTTTAAGCAGAGTTTTACTATAATCCTCTGCCACTGATCTGTCCGCGTCTTTAAATATTATCTGTCATTCACCGCAAACTAAAAGTAGTTATCAAAGGTCAGGTTTCAGATCGATTAAAACAGATCCTCCTGGTTCCAATGTCCATGGTCCTCTTACCTCTTTTTTATTTTCGGGTTTTGCATCAATAGCCGTAAAAATCTCAGCATTTTGCCAATCCTGTGAAAATGTTAGCAAAAAACCTGTTGTTTTTTCACAACTGCTGTTAGAAATTACTAAACGATAGCTGTCATCCTGCTTAAAAGTTCCAATTACAAGATTAGCATCATTGCCTAACGGCGTTACAATGGGAGAAGAACCTTCAATCAATATACCTCCCTTGTAACGAGCAATGAAAGTATTATCCCAGCCTGTCAGTCCCCTGCCGGCTTTTCGGAGAAAAAGATCAGCCTCACGTACATAACTATATACCGGAGTCCGATTGCCATGAATATCTATCATTGCGTTATAATGATGTTCAACCAACGGAGATGCTCCTCCTTCAACCTGAGGATTTCCCTTGTAAGGTAAAGGGGTCCAGTAGGTAAACCAACCGATTCCCCTGGCTCCATAGGCTAATGCCGTATTGACCTGCCAGAGAATTTCGGCTCTGTCTGGCACACGCAGATAACCTTTGATGCCCTCGCTCTGAATAAAAACCCAAAAGGGAATATTAGCCTTTCGTGCTTCCTCACGTACGATTGTCAAATTACCAAACCAGCCGCTGTCCATTGTTACGTTTTCCCGTAAAGCATAATAATCGTATGACAGCAACCGCGGCTTTACAGTTTGGATAAAATTACTAACGTAAGCCCGGTAATCAGCAAAGCCAAGCTGAGCGGGACTGGCATAGGAAGGGAAGAGGTTTATTACAGGTTCATGATCAGGATCTAACTCCCGAAAAAGTCTACTAATATCTCTCAGCCTTGGAAACAAATTGGCATTTGGTTCATCACGAATAACATAACCGGCAAGGGCAGGATGATTCTTGTAATCATTAATTACCTCTCCAATAACTGTAGTATCTATCGGGACTTCATCGGATGACACAAAGGGGAATATTCGTTTGTCAAAAGGAATAACTTTCAATCCGGCCTGCTGAGCCAGATTCATCGCTCTCAAATTTTGTCTGGCATTAAAAGTCCCCGGCACAATTATATCAATACCCGCATTGGCAATTTCACTGTATCGTTTCCTGTTAACTTCTTCAGCAGGAGGACCTGAATAAGCGACAATAACAAATTCATTTAACAGTTCCGCTTTTTTTTGTGTTGCGTGTTTTTCCTCAACGCTATTGTTATTTACACAACTTATAGTTAATATGATTATTAACCCAATTATCTTGCCTATAATTTTCATTCGTTTAAAAATTAATCAATAAAAAACATACATCTGAACCCGTTTCTTTTCCATATTCATCACTGCCACTATCTCATGTTACTTTGTGTTACTTTGTACATTCGACTTACTAAGTCCCCATTTTCCTGATTTGCTAAGCAGTATAGGGATTTCCTTTAACGGGTCATCATAAGGTCTTATGGAAAAATCCTGAGGGGTTTCGATCCAATTTTTTTCCCATTTGCTTTGATCAAAAAGCTGATGTTTACGGACGGTCCCGAACCAGGCTTCCCATCGTGCTTTGTAATAGTCCGATACCAGTCCGGCCCATAAACGACAAGAGTATTCGCTCAGGGTACTACCCCATATGGTAATTATACGTTTGGCATCAGCTTCATAATAATTTTTTTCGTCTTTAGTCGTTCCCCAACTGCGTGCCATATTTACCCAGCGGTCCAGACGAAACAAGGTATGTGACCCAAGAAGCCGATCCATGCCATCTAATATATTGGAAGCATGTTGCATCATAAGGTTAGCCCGTTCCAGATCATTGTCTTCTACTTCCGTTCTTGCTGAATCTATGAAATGATCCGCCTGAACACTGAGATAATTTACCGTTAACTCGATCAGGTCATTACGAAAAAGAGGATTGTCCTTGAACCGGCCGGCAACGGACAGATATAAACCTAAAGCCTTTTTATAATGTTGGTCAATATCCGTATCCGGATAGCCTATGATCAAACTCTTGCTATTACTCAAAGGCCTTCTTTGAAAAATATAAGGGTATGCAACTTCTTTGCCGTATACCGATTGTGTAAGCTGTCGCCACGCCTGTTGCAAAGCTACCGGACAGGCTCCGTACCTGTCGGTACAATAATCTCTAAGCCAGTCGTCCAAATTAATTGGTTCATCTGCCCACGCAGCATCTGAAAGTAATTCAAAAGTAACAGCATTCACTTCTGTCCCTTCAGGAGAATCTCCAAATCCAACAAGGTTGCCTGTGTTTTTCAAATATTGAAGAGAAGGTATTTCTTTTGCAAAATGGGGTAACCAGCCTCCAAGTCTACTGGTTCCTCCCCAATTGGGAATGACACTAAAAATCCATTGTTTGTTAAAAAAATTATCCAGCCTTTTCCATTGAGGAATTTTTTCCGCATATAAATCAATAACAATCATTTTATCATCCGGTACCCGGCTTAACAGTGCTGATGCACGTGTTTTCGTCCAGAAATTTTCATTATTGGCAAACAACCAACCCATCATCACCCACACTCCGTTTGGATCACCTGCTCTGATTGAAGAATAAACCGCTTCACCAAACCCGGCTAATTCTTTTAATGCTTTATCAGGATTTTTTGATAAAGGAGGAGTCAGCTCATTGAAACTATCGGCCATATAAAAATGGACATTACCAAATTCTTTTTTCCATTCTGTGATATATGCTTTCCCTATATTTTTATAATAAGGTGACATCGGATCCAGAATATGCGTCGTATATGGGGGTTTAAAACCGGCCCAGGAGGCAATGTTCCTCACTTTAGCATCGGGGAAGTGTTTCTTAAAACCTGAAGGGACAAAGCCTGCAAATGCCGGTGCAATGGGATGAATACCCAAAATGCGCATGCGTTTTAGAATTTTTTTCTGAAGCGTTATGGTTTGCGGGTAAAAACTTGCCGGGACAGGACCGTCATATTTATCAATGTTTCCCATCCTGTGCCATGGAAGATATGCAGGACCGGTAAAAAAATCATCCAATTCTTTATCTGTCAATCCGAATTTTTTCCAGACCCGTCTCCAGATAGCCTCGCCGCCAACAGGTGCCCTCTGCATATTGTATCCATGTAGGGCCATCCAGTCAAGATATCTTTCCCATTCTTTCCATTTATAAAACGGGGTAGTATATCCAAAAGTACAGACATTATCCTGTAATGTATATTTAAAAGGGCAAACGACCCGTTTTACCGGATAATCAGGCCATGATTCAGGAATATCCACATGCTTTCCCCCCCATGTAAACATACAATGACAGGCCTCTTTAAGATAAGTGTATGCACCGCGGCATAATGCCACTCCTGTATTTCCTTTTATCGTAACTCTTCCATGATGTGCTTCAATTTGGTAAATCATTTGTCCCGGTTTCCCCTGATCATCGGATATAAGCTTAAAATTGATTCCGTCAGCACGGGGCCCGATAAATCGCTTAACTACATTCCGGGCTTCTTTAACCCGGGATCTGCCCCGGAAATAACCCGTGGTACAAGAACTAAAAAGCAGTATTGTAAATAACAAATATACCTGCACTCTTATAAATGTCTTAAAACTTTCCTTTATAAAGTTCATTTTTTATTCATTTTATCTATCCACATCCACTACTTCAAATCCAATCAAATTGCCCAGATCCTTAAACATTTGTCTGAGATCACCATAAAATACCACCCGATGATTACCGAATGTTTCGCTATCATCATTCTCAGCTATTGCTTTTGCATCGGTTTTAATCATCAATTTCGTCCTGCATATCACATCTACCCAGTGTTTGAAATAATTCTCGCCATTAACCGTTTCCCCTGTAAAAACCTGTATTTTTTTCTTACGCATGTTTATTATGGCTACTGTAACTTTTTTACCTATTGGTAAATTAACCTGTACACAGGCACCCCCTTTGTTTTCCTCCCACATCGGTAAATTTCTTATAATATATGGAAGTTTCCTGTCATCGGCATAAGGGTTAAGTTTAAATGAAAATTCACAATGTCCGATTGTAACTGTTTCAGTAACAGGGTCTATTATTAAATCTCCGTTAAATCCTGCTTTGCCTGTAATGAATAAAACAAGTTGTTGAATAAGCAGTGAATCTGTTAGAGTCTCAGAAGTGGCTACGATACCATCTGAAAGAAATTGAGTAGAAGGTAACCCTTGCGATGGAATACCGTCAGGATATCCTTCTAAATTCCCGCAACCTTCGCCTTTCGGTTGAAAGTGACAATATCCCTCTGTTGTTATTGCCTGAGCATTATACTCCTGCATTAACTCTTTCATAGATAAATACAACCTTGCTGATCTTACTATCTGAACTTCGTTGGTGCCCTTTATTCCTTCAGCTTCCTTAATCCATTTACCTGCAACTTTTTCAGCTTCTTTTTGATCAATCTTATTTATCCTTTCAAATAGTTCTTTTTGTGGTATTGTTACAAATTCCGTCCCAAATGTTTCTTCCACATTATTAAGATAAATTTTCTCATATTTTTTTCTTCCTTCTTCGGTTGATCCGGTTTGTAATGGTAACGGTTCATAGTCACCAAGAACAGGGTTATCTGTAACTACCAATACTCTCAAACCCTTCATTTTTGAGATACCCTGAATCAATTTAATTTTTCCTGCTATATCATCCAGCCGGGACGCATAGACAGATTCATCTTTGTCAGGTATTACAGGCAAAACAGATGCTAAAATCTTTTTTCCTCTAATATTATAAAAAAAAGGATATTGCCATTGCCCCCAGAGAGGGTGGACAGCTATTACAGGCAATCCGACTTTTTTTAATTCTTCTAACAGATCACCACCAAAAAATAAACTACCACCAAAGAAAAGTATTCCATTCAAAATTTCTTGTTGGGCTTTTATGTTTGCAATAACCTTTCGTTGGTCTGTTATATCCGTAACGATAAATTCCACACCCTGGCTTCTTTTTTTCAATG
>CAYLJE010000157.1:2917-5403 GCA_964383915.1 uncultured Rikenellaceae bacterium | reverse complement strand
CAATGAAAAGTTTTGAAAGCGTAGCCTTCGCTACGATGAAAAACTTTGAAATGAGCATTTCCAATAGTGGCGTGCAATGTAGAATTGTAATAGATTTTCATTTTGGATACTTAGGTACTATATAAACAGATAAAAACCATGAAAATTCTAAAATTTAATCGACACATTTTCCCATTCATTTTTTCGGTGATTTTTTTAGAAATGATAGTTACAAGTTTAAATTTAAACGCACAAATCTGGAGGGTATGGTTAAAAGTCACTCCCCAGCAAATTTATGGGCCGGAAAATGCCGGAAATACAAAATTATGGCAAACAAAAGTTAGTCAATGGCGGGAGATTGAAAAGGCGAAATTAGCATATGACGACATATATTATACCAAAAGAGATTTTCAGTGGATAAGAAAGAATTTTGTCCAAACTCAAATGATGGTTCAGGAGCGGGCATTTTATGACCCGCTGAAGAATAAATATACAGTGGATAAATTTTTAAAAGAGGTTACAGCCGGATATGGAGGGTTAAACAGTATTCTTATCTGGCCAACTTATCCAAATCTTGGGATTGATGACAGGAATCAATTTGATTGGATCCGATGTATGCCGGGAGGTTTAAATGGGGTGAGAGATATGGTAAAACAATTCCATAAACATGGGATTAAAGTATTATTTCCATATAATCCCTGGGATATTGGTACACGCAGAGAATCTGTATCAGATCAAAAAGCTTTTGCAATAATATTATCCTATGTTGGGGCAGATGGTATTAACGGGGATACAACGCCGGGCCTGGGAGTTTCATGGAGAACGGAGTTTGATAAATCCGGGAAAAACCTTATTATTGAGCCGGAGTATGAAACCGATGATAAATACCTTGAATATGATCATATGGGGTGGGCCTATTGGGATTATCCGTTTATCCCTGCCATAAGCAGACAAAAATGGATAGAACCCAGGCATATGGTTCATGTTTGCAATCGTTGGGCTCAGGACCACACAAATGATCTGCAATTTGCATTCTTTAATGGAGTGGGATTCGAAACCTGGCAAAATGTATGGGGAATTTATAACAAAATGACTCCCCGGGCTGCTGAGACAGTCAAAAGAATCACCAGGGTTGAAGAATCCTTTTATAAACTACTTACGGGTCCCAATTGGGAGCCTCACTATCCTATGTTAAAATATGGTGTGTTCGCAAGCAAATGGTCAGGGCCACATCGTACACTATGGACAATAGTAAACAGGAATGATTTTGATGTCGAAGGGAATCAAATGAAGATTGCCTACAGAAAGGGAATAAAATATTTTGATGTTTGGCACGGGTCAGAGCTGAAGCCAACTATTACGGGAAAGGATACTGTTTTATCTTTTGTGATGGAACCGAAGGGATTTGGAGCCATCCTCGCTATAGATAATGCCACAGTAGATGAGAATTTACAGAAGCTTCTGTCAGAATCCAAAGAGTTGGGTAAGATAAAATTAATGGATATTAGTAATGAATGGAAGCCTCTTCCACAAAAAATTGTTGAGATTAAACCTACGCTGAGAGCAAAGAGAATACCCAAAGGAATGATAAAAATCCCAGGGACAAAATATGTGATGAAAATAAATGGGATTGAGATTGAAGGTGGGGAGAATCCCGGGGTCGATGTCCAAATGCCTGGGGAAGAAATAGCACGGAGACACCATAGATTTGTAGTAGATATCCCTGCATTTTTCATTGATAAATATCCGGTAACAAATAAGCAATTCAAAAAATTTATTGATGCTACGCATTATCTGCCATCAGATACAATTCATTTTCTGAAAGATTGGAAGAATGGAACATACCCAAAAGGATGGGACAACAAACCGGTTACCTGGGTTGACATTGAAGACGCAAGGGCTTATGCGAAGTGGGCAGGGAAAAGACTTCCTCACGAATGGGAGTGGCAATATGCTGCACAAGGCACAGATGGCCGCCTCTATCCCTGGGGAAGCAATTGGGATGATTCCGCAGTACCCATTCCGGACAAAGGACATAATTTAAGAGGACCGGATGATGTGAATGCTCATCCAGGGGGGGCGAGTCCATTCGGGGTAGAAGATATGATTGGGAATGTTTGGCAATGGACTGATGAATATGTAGATAAGCATACGAGGGCAGCAATTCTCCGGGGAGGTTCTTATTATCAGGCTCAGGGATCTTATTGGTACTTTCCACAGGCTTACAAACTCAACGAACATGGCAAATATTTATTAATGTCACCAGGGCAAAACAGAGCCGGCACAGTAGGATTCAGATGTGTAAAGGATGCAGAAGTACCGATATATCGGGTTATGCAGACAAAAGTTCAACACTAGCGGAGCCAAAGGTCAACAGGTGGGTCGGACCCGGTGAAACCAATGTGCTTGCAATTGGTCCACATCTTTCCGTGAAATTCTACGTATCCTTAATCTTTCCCGCACTGCCTTCGAGAGCCTCAGGCAGCACTTCGAGAGCCTCAGGCAGC
>CAYLJE010000157.1:0-2817 GCA_964383915.1 uncultured Rikenellaceae bacterium | reverse complement strand
CTTCATTACGGTGGTTGAGGTTCTCGAAACCACCGTGAGCAATACTCTCAAGGCCACCGGATTTAAATCTATAAAATCAATTCCCCGATCCCTTCCCGCACAATAACCGGGGCCTCGCCGGTACAATCCACTACGGTGGAAGCTACATTGTTGCCATAGCCTCCATCGATGATCACATCCGCCAGGCCTTTGTATTTTTCATAGATCAGTTCAGGATCGGTGATATAATCTATTACTTCATCTTCATCATGAATGGAAGTGGAGAGGACCGGCCTTCCCAGGGTCCGCACAATCTCCCGCGTGATGTTGCAATCCGGGATACGGACACCGATGGTTTTCTTTCTGCCTTTAAAAAGCTTGGGGACCTTGTTATTAGCAGGGAGGATGAACGTGAAAGACCCCGGCAGATTATGTTTAAGCATCTTGAAGATGGATTTATCAAGTGGGGGTGTGTATTCGGCGATTTGTCCGATGTCGGAAAAAATAAAAGAGAAGTCGGGATTATTTGGATTGACTCCTTTGAAATGTGCCAGTTTTTCCAGTGCCCTGGGTTTATTTACACCACACCCGATGGCATACACCGAGTCGGTTGGATAAATAATCAAACCGCCGTCTTCAAGTATCTCTGCAATGCGATCGATATGTTTTTGACTGGGGGCCTGGGAGTATAGTTTGATAAACATGGCAGTAACCTTAAACTTAATGATAAATTCACCTAAAAATAACAAAATGTTTATAAATAATCAATGTGCATATGTGTGAAAAAAAAGTGGGGTAAGCTTCTTATATCGCACCGCTACAACCGCCTTACCCTTGCTACCTTCCGATCCTGGGGGAATTTGGCGGGAGCTGGTCGTATAAGACTTACCCCGTGCAAAAGTAACAACTTTTTTACTCCGGAACAAATACAAGTGAGTGATGCGGGTATTTGGAAAAAAATGTATATTTGTTGGGTAACTATAAAAACATACGATCATGGAACAAAACAGAACCTCTGTCTGGAAAGCTACTCTGAACACGGGGATCTTCCTCGGCCTGGTGCTGGTGCTTTATTCTCTATTACTTTACTTTACGAACCAGATAATGAACAAGAACCTGGGCTATGTCTCTTTGGTAATTGACATTGTCGGTTTGTATCTTGGGATCAACGGCTTCAGAAAAAACTACAGGGATGGCTTCCTGTCCTATGGTCAGGCCCTGGGTGCCGGTGTGGTGATATCGCTGTATGCTGCGATCATTTCCGGAATATTTGTTTATATCCTGTATGCATATATCGATCCGGATCTGATCCGGAAGTTAATGGATGTTTCCAAGGATAAACTGATGGAAAAAGGGATGACTGATCAGCAGATAGAGATGTCAATGAAAATTTCTTCTAAAATAATGAAACCCTGGTTTATGGGTATTTCATCTGTGTTTAATGGCGTATTTTTCGGGACGATCATTACATTAATACTCGGTATTTTTCTTAAACGTGAAGGTGCTCCTTCCGAAGATATCCCCGTAGAAGGAGAAGAATAAAAATTATTTTACCCATGGACCTTACGGTCGTATCGCCTTTGTACAACGAAGAAGAGTCCCTGCCTGAACTGACCAGGTGGATACGTAATGTGTGTTTGAAACATGGCTATGCTTATGAAATTATCTTTGTGGATGACGGGAGCTCAGATGGTTCCTGGCAGGTCATTGAAGAGCTGGCTGGAAAATTTAGCGAAGTAAAAGGGATCCGTTTTAAAAGAAATTATGGTAAATCTGCAGCAATTCATACCGGGTTTCAGGCCGCCTCCGGGGAGGTGGTTATTACCATGGACGCAGACTTACAGGATAATCCCGATGAGATTCCGGGCTTGGTAGATATGATCCGTCAGGAAGGGTATGACATGGTCTCCGGATGGAAGAAAAAAAGATATGATCCGTTATCCAAAAGATTACCTAGTAAGTTTTTTAATCTGACTGCCCGCATCGTTACAGGCATCAAATTACATGACTTCAATTGTGGTTTGAAAGCTTACCGCAAGGATGTGGTTAAATCGGTCGAGGTGTATGGTGAAATGCACCGGTACATCCCCGTGTTGGCAAAACAAGCCGGGTTCAAAAAAATCGGGGAGAAGGTGGTGAAACATCAGAAACGGAAATACGGCGTTACTAAATTCGGATTCTCCCGTTTTATCAAGGGTTATCTGGATCTGATGTCGGTAACCTTTATCACCCGGTTTGCCAAGAGACCGATGCATTTGTTCGGTTCGCTGGGGACCCTGATGTTCTTTATCGGATTTTTAGCTGCGCTTTGGCTGGGGGTGCGGAAATTGTATTTTCTTCACCATCATGTCGCTGCCCCCCTGGTAACCGCAAGTCCTTATTTCTACCTGGCTCTGACAGCTATGATCCTGGGGACACAGTTATTTATGGCAGGATTTGTAGGAGAACTGGTCTCCAGAAGTTCTACGGATAGAAATACGTACCTGATAGATGAAGAACTGAATTTTAATGAATAAGTTGTTAATGAAAGATTAAATTCGCCGGAATGATTATTCGCAGCAGGGCCCCTTTGAGGTTGGGTTTAGGAGGAGGAGGAACAGATGTTTCCCCGTATAGTGACGATTACGGAGGATGTACTTTGAGTGTAACCATCAATATGTATGCTTATTGTACTATTGAACCTGCCGAGGATCATACAGTGGAGTTTATTGCTCCCGATCTGGAGAAATCATTCCGCTCAGAGGCTGTTCCCGTACTGCCTGTCGATGACTTACTCCCTCTGCACAAAAGTATTTATAATGAGATTGTAAAGACTTATAACCGTAACGAATCTTTATC
>CAYLJE010000156.1:0-5422 GCA_964383915.1 uncultured Rikenellaceae bacterium | reverse complement strand
GTATTTAAATAAGTACTCGGGATTGAGTCCATGTGGGGCATTGACTTTTTCTGGATTGCAGCGGTAGGTCTGGTAATACTTACCGGAATTTATACCATCATTGGCGGTATGAAAGCGATATTATATACGTCGGTTCTGCAAACACCCGTTTTATTATTAGGCTCGATTGTAATTTTGATTATCGGATTATCAAAATTGGGGGGATGGGGTGAGTTAATGTCGATTGCCCATAGTCATACTACGCCGTACGGAGACACAATGGCCAGTCTGATCCGCTCAGCCAAAGATCCTGAGTTTCCGTGGACAGGGGTGATTCTGGGTTCTGCTATCATTGGCTTCTGGTACTGGTGCACAGATCAGTATATTGTTCAGCGTGTACTTTCAGGACGTGATCAAACGCAATCACGCCGCGGAGCTATTTTCGGAGCTTATCTTAAGTTAACTCCCGTATTTCTTTTCCTTATTCCCGGTATGATTGCTTTTGGCCTGAATGAAAAAGGGATCATCCATCTTACCAGTGCGGATGCAGCCTTTCCTACACTGGTTTCCACTTTGCTGCCATATGGTGTTAAAGGCATTGTTGTCGGCGGATTATTGGCGGCCTTAATGAGTTCCCTGGCATCACTATTTAACTCTTCGGCTACTTTATTTACCGTCGATTTTTATAAAAAATTCAAGCCCCGGTCCAGTGAAAAACATCTGGTCTTTGTGGGCCGGGTCGCCACAGCAGTCATTGTTATCCTGGGAATATTGTGGATTCCCGTTATGAAAAGCCTGGGGCAGTTTCTTTATCAATATCTCCAGGATGTTCAGTCTCTTTTGGCTCCGGGAATTGCAGCTGTGTTTCTGATGGGGATTTTCTGGAAGAGAGCCACTCCGGCGGCAGGTTTCTGGGGATTGGTGACAGGGTTTACACTCGGCATGTTCCGGCTCGCCCTTGAAATTTTCCAGGGAAGCATCAATCATGAAAGTTATATATATCATACTTTTGGTGCACCTAACTGGCTACATTACAGTATTGCCCTCTTCTTTTTCTCTATGCTGGTCATTGTAGCGGTTAGTCTCTTTACCAAAAAACCAACGGCACAAAATCTTGCAGGCTACACATATGGATCGGCTACCCACGCCCAGATTGCAGAAACTCGTGCCAGTTGGAATAAATGGGATGTCATCCATACGGTTATTATCATCGGGGTGATTGTTCTCTTTTATATTTATTTCTGGAAATAAACCATTATTTGAGTTGTTCTGTCATTCTTTGTTCAATAAATTCTCCCAGAAGTAAATATTTCTCAAATAACCTGGTATATTTTATGACATGTTCCTTAATTGGGTTGTATTCTCTTTCAAAGCCGCTACCCATCGCTTCCTGGGCTTCTTCAAAAGTTGTATATATACCAGCAACTACTGCTGCGGCCATGGCTGATCCCAGGGCTACCGTTTGTTTTGAACAGGCTACTTTAATGGGGATATTCATTACATCAGCCAATATCTGCATGACGAAAGGCGATTTTTTTGCAACACCCCCCAGCGCGATGACTCCTTCAATCTCTATCCCATTTTCAATAAAACGATCCGCTATCTTTTTCGACCCGAAAGCGGTAGCTTCTACCAACGCACGAAAGATGTGCGGAGCATCCGTCCCCAATGTCAAACCGGCCAGGGTTCCTTTCAGATTCTGATTGGCATCAGGAGTGCGACGTCCATTCAGCCAATCCAGTGCAAGGACACCTGAAATTTCTATGGGGATTTCTTCAGCTTCTTTGGTAAGTACAGGGATTATTGTCTCCGAAATATTTTCCTTCAGCCCTTCCAATGCCTCCGGATTTATCTGTCCGGTAGGTTGCATCAACTTATTTACCGGCCATAGCAACAGGTTCCTGAACCAGGCATAGACATCCCCAAAGGCAGACTGTCCCGCTTCCAATCCCAACATTCCGGGAATAATCGAACCATCTACCTGTCCGCTGATTCCTTTTACCAGCTTATTCCTGTACTTATCCAATGGTGCCACCATCATATCACAGGTAGAAGTTCCTATCACTTTACTGAGATAGCCAGGTTTTATTTCACCTCCAACCGCTCCCAGATGGGCATCAAAAGCCCCTACTCCAACAACGGTACCGGTTGTTAATCCTAAACACTGAGCCCATTCCTCTGACAATCTGCCAGCAGCCTTATCACTGGTATAGGTCTGCTTATATAACCGCTCACGCAAACCTTTCAGTAACGGATCAACCCGTACCAGAAAGTCTTCCTTTGGCAACCCCCCAAAGGTCTCATGCCACATGGCCTTATGCCCGGCCGCACAACGGCTTCTTTTCAGCGAGAGGGGATCGGTATTTCCTGTCAGTAAAGCCGGCATCCAATCACAATGTTCTACCCAGGAAAAGGCTTTTTCACGAATCGTCTTATCCTCTCTCAGGATATGCAGAATCTTTGCCCAGAACCATTCGGAGGAATAGACGCCCCCTTCATACCTTGTATAATCTTCACCTTCCCATGTATGAGCGATATGATTGATCTCCCCTGCCTCTTTTACTGCCGTATGATCTTTCCATAACACAAACATGGCATTCGGATCATCCTTAAAACTTTCCGTTAGCGAAAGTGGAATCCCCTCTCGGTTTACCGCAACCGGTGTTGACCCGGTTGTGTCGATCGTTATTCCTACTACTTCTTCCGGCTTCACATCCCGGGCTTCTCTCATGGCTTCTTTTACCGTATGCTCCAACCCCTCAATATAATCCAGAGGATGTTGCCGATACTGATTCATAGCCGGGTCGCAATACAATCCATTCTTCCACCTGGGGTATTCAAAAACCGCTGAGCCTAATTCATGACCATCAGCAGTGTCTATTAAAACCGAACGAACCGAATCGGTTCCGTAATCTATGCCAAATACAAGTTTTTTCTTCATTCGCTAAAAATTTTTCGTCTTTAAAAGATTTATAAAAAATATTTATTTCTGGCTATAATAAGCATCCGGACCATGTTTTCTGTAAAAATGCTTATCCAGGATACAGGGTGGTAATGACGCATCAGCAGATAAAGACAAGGTATAATAAGCCATTTTTGAGACCTCCTCAAGAATAACCGCATGCTGCATAGCCTGCTCCGGATGAACACCCCAGACAAAAGGACCATGATTATTCACCAAAACCCCGGGGATTTCTTGTGGATCTTTCCCGCGAAGAGTTTCAACTATGACATGACCCGTATTTTCTTCATAACCATGTTTGGTCTCTTCTACAGTGAGGGATCGGGTACATGGTACAACCCCATGAAAATAATCGGCATGGGTTGTTCCCAGGGCAGGAACTCCCCTCCCCGACTGAGCCCAGACTGTGGCCCAGGTAGAATGCGTATGGACAACCCCTCCAATATTTTCAAAAGCCTTATAAAGAACCAGATGGCTAGCCAAATCCGAAGAGGGCCGCAAGGATCCCTCCACAATCTTTCCGTTCATGTCCACCACCACCATCTGATCAGCTTTCATCTGCTCATAAGGAACTCCACTCGGCTTGATTACCACCAGACCTCTTTTCCTGTCTATCCCACTGGCATTCCCCCAGGTAAAAATTACGAGACCATACCTGACCAAGGCAATATTAACATCATATACCCGCTGTTTTAATTCTTTCAACATAATGAATGAGGTTTTTTGTTTTAAAAGAGTAAAAATAACACTTATTTCGATAAGTTCAAAAAAATTATTTTGTAACATACCAGCACTCATCATCTTTGAACCTCTTGCGGTTGAGCAGAAGTAAATTTTTTCCCCTGACTAGTAAAAAATTCATTTAAAATTAGATAAATTATCATTAATCATTATAGCTGTAATTTAGTTAATTATAAAAAGTTTTACAACACATTGATCTGTTCAACTCCAAAAAAACAGACATTTTTTTTGAAAAGAATATAGATATTAATAAATTTAAAAAATATTTATTAATGTAATATTTACGCATAATATTCTTGAAATGATTGATACAGAAAAACTTGAAGCCTGGTTTGTAACCGGCAGTCAGCATCTTTATGGTGCTGAGACCTTGAAAAAAGTAGCGGAACATGCTCAGAAAATTGTAAAAGGCTTAAATGCCACCGGTAAGTTAGCGGTAAAGATTGTTTACAAGCCTGTCGTAAAGACCCCTGAAGAAATATTCAGGATTTGTGAAGAGGCAAATACCCAATCCGGAGTAATTGGACTTATTACCTGGATGCATACTTTCTCCCCGGCAAAGATGTGGATAGCCGGCCTGAGAGTTTTGCACAAGCCTTTTGTTCACCTACATACCCAGTTTAACCGGGATATCCCCTGGTCGGATATTGACATGGACTTTATGAATTTGAACCAGTCGGCCCATGGAGACAGGGAATTCGGGTATATCGGCACGCGAATGGGCTTAGACAGGAAAGTTATTGTAGGTTACTGGCAGGATTCCAAGGTAATCTCGCAATTGGATGTCTGGCTCAGATCTGCCACAGGATGGTATGCTTCGGGAAAAGTTAAAATTGCACGCTTTGGCGACAACATGCGCGAAGTAGCGGTCACTGAGGGAGATAAAGTAGATGCTCAAATCCGGTTCGGATGGTCGGTGAATGGGTATGCTGTCGGGGATGTTGCCTCTTATGTTCACCAGGTATCTGACCAGGAAGTGGACCGTTTATGCGAACAATATGAAGAGGAATATCAGGTAATGGATATCCTGAGTAAAGGAGGAGCCGCTTATGACTCCCTCCGCGAAGCAGCCCGGATTGAGCTGGGGTTGCGTGCCTTTCTCGAAGAGGGAGCGTTCAATGGCTTCACTGATACTTTTGAAAACCTGCATGGACTAAACCAGCTCCCGGGATTGGCCGTACAACGATTGATGAAAGATGGTTATGGTTTTGGAGCAGAAGGGGATTGGAAAACGGCGGCCATGTTACATACAATAAAAGTAATGTCCCAGGGTTTACCCGGCGGGAATTCTTTTATGGAGGATTATACCTATCATTTTGATCCCGCAGGCATGTATGTGCTGGGAGCCCATATGCTGGAGATATGTCCCTCTCTCACCCATGAAAAACCCAGACTGGAAATACATCCCCTTTCTATTGGTGGGAAAAAAGATCCGGTTCGTTTGCTTTTTAGTGTCCCACCTGGACCTGCCATTAATGTGAGTGTCATTGATCTCGGAAACCGGTACAGGATCATTGTCAACGAGGTGGAAGCAGTCAATCCTCCGGAGGATATGCCCAAGCTTCCTACGGCAAGAGTACTATGGGAACCCAAGCCTGACCTGAAAACAGCAGCTGCTGCATGGATCTATGCCGGAGGTGCCCATCATACTGTCTTTAGCCAAACTCTCTCCGGCGAAAATATTCGTGATTTTGCCGGGATGGCCGGCGTTGAATTTGTGCTGATCGATAATAATACATC
>CAYLJE010000155.1:0-5481 GCA_964383915.1 uncultured Rikenellaceae bacterium | reverse complement strand
TAAAATTCTTTCTGAACCGAATAGTTACACGCGAAGGTTAGAGATAATAAAAAAATGACTGATAATTTAGTAAGTGTTTTCATTTTAGTTTTCCTTTTTAAAAAACATATTATCGTTTACCCAGTAATTCCCCGACAAACCACCGGGCTACCGGATTTGTTTTCAACCGGTTATTTAACTGAACCTGACATATCCTGTAGCATCCTTTCCCATATTTCAGTTCTGCCGCGGCGAGAGCCTGTCCTTTATCACCAAGCCAGTCAGGGTTACCGCTTGTTAATACCGGTGTCCATCCCGGTGCGGTAAAAACAGAAGATAAAAATGGAGTTACGTAATCTTTTGATTGATCATACCAGCATTTGAAATCCATCGGTTTAGCCCAATTCACAAGGGGATGGCCTGTTAAAGGGGACACAAAATAATAACTGCCCATTTTAGTTTTTGCCACCACAACCTTGGTATCACCAATACGATATTCACCCGGGGACAATTCAATAAAAACAACTGTTTTGCCCGCTGCTACCAATCTGTTAACATTTTCACGGTTTGCTTCAAACCAGGAATAGTTATCGATCAATATTGCATCTGCATTATTAAAACTCCCGGTCAGTTTGAGTGACAATTCTCCTGCAATTTCTTTCCCTGTTCCTTTCTCCGACGGGGAACAATAAAGTGTGCCATTTACCGGTTTGGCTGCCGGGAAAACATTTAGATCAATAACAGACCGGCTCAATCCTTTCCCGTTCTTATCGAAAAGGGCAAGCCGCAATTGATAATTAGTTCTTTTTTTCACATCCGGAGCCTTAAAATTAATATATCCCTGGAATTTTGAACTATTATCAGGTATTTGAGCATCAACCTCATGGGCAAATATTACTCTCCCATTTTTTTCAAACTGGTATTTAATTTTACAACCTTTGGGAATGGTGTTCAGATCGTTACACAACCATGCTTCAATCTTTATTTTTTCACCTGAAAAAAAATGGTAACGGTCGGTTCGCAGGTTCACCATCAGGGGTTCCAGGGCATCGCGGTAAACGAAGAATGCCTTCTTCGGCTGGCGGTCCACATCCATGATAGCTTTCATCCAACCGGCCGGCCATGCATCAATAAACAGGTGAATGGCAAATGAGACCATGTTTGAGTCACGCCTAAAAGCCTCCGTGGTTAACCTTGTAGCCCAAGCCTGGTGATCCTGGCTTGCCTCTATCCAATCTTTTACACTGTGTTGGGTATTGAACCACATATAATGGAAACGGTTAGTTTGGCATGCCGCGATCTGCCCGGGGTTCCAGCTTTTTTCTTCTTTTTTATTTCGCGGAAGCCACTTTTTCGGATAATATTTCCTCATCACATTTTCCGGGTCAAGCCCTTCAGCCCCAAATTCCCCGCAGGCGTAATACCATCCCGGTTTTACCCATTGCCAATATCCTTTATGCAATTTTCCAAGTTCCAATCCATGTCCGTTGTACCAGGCATTATAGCAGTGGTTATCCGGCAAGCCCGGCGAAGGTGGATCATAATCGCCATCCCCGGCTTTTATTACACGGTCGGGATTAGCCATGTGGACAGCCTGGTCGCAGGCGGCAAATAGCCGGTAGTATTCTTCGGCAGTGCTCATACATCTTTGGGGGTACCCTTCCGCGTTGGGAAACCGTTCATTGATATAGGTCACCATGATGTTGCAGGGATGATTTCTGACCAGCCGTTCCATCTCTTCAGCCTGTTTTACACATTCAGCCCATTGATTTGTCCGTAATGCACCAAACAGGGGCAGGTCGGTTTGGGTCATCAAACCCAATTTATCACAATACTCATAAATCTCCGCTTGAACCGGGCGCTGGGTGAGGCGCATGAAATTCATATTGCAAATTTTTGCCAGAAGTATATCATCACGCAACCGGTTCCAGTCTTTTTTGAAAACATCCTGCTGCAAAAAACCCATGGTATTGGCGCCCCTGAGCCTTATTTTATTGCCGTTCAGGTACATCATTCCCTTTGGAACATGCAGGGTGTCCATTTTAAAAGAGCGCATTCCAAACTGAACTTTTCTGGTATCGGTCAATTCATCTTTCCCATTATAAAGTTTTACCTGTAACTGGTAGAGCCAGGGAGTTTTATTATTCCACAGACGAGGGTCCTTAATATGTATGCTGGTTTTTAAAAAGTTAACACCGTACCCCATTTTTAATCTTTTTTCTTCCCAGTCCGTGGGTTTTGCAAGATCGCCAACACCCGGGATATATGTTGTCCCGGGTATGTACTCCTGACCCTCGAATATTGTATCCCTGAAGTTCTGGCCGTAAACTGACAATTCAAGCCTGACGTTCTTCAGATCATCGCTAAAATTATTGACTTCAAGCCATACTTCTGCCTTCTCTTTTTCAGGCAGGGGTCTGATAAATACATCGTTAATATGAAGGGGATCACGGGCTTCAATATAGCAGTCCTGATAAATTCCCATGCCAGGCGGGCAATGGTGCCAGCCATTTTCAGGATCATCATAACCCAACCCTGATGCCGCGTATATCTTATTGCCAATCACATGGTTTCCGTTTTTGTCCTTTCCGCCGGTTGATGTAAAATCATTCTCCACCTTAACTACCAGAGTGTTATCACCTTCATTAACATACTTGGATATCTCAAATTCAAACGGGGCAAAAAAGCCCTCATGCGAACCTACATAATACCCGTTTACAAATACATGCGCCTTGTAATCCACTCCTTTGAAACAGGCAAAAAGACTTCCAAAATCCAGCATTGTACGGTTTATACTAAATCGTTTAAAATAATAGGTTACCGCCCTGCCAAGGGGTGGACCAAAGTGCGGTATTGAAACTTCCTGCCATTTTCCTTTACCATCGAGCACATTTCGGAAATCTTTTCGGTCGTTGTCTGTCTCTACCCTCCACAAAAACTTTTTCAATTCAATCCTATCGCGTGTTTTTTCCATTCCAGGTGTGTAATCTGCCATAAACGGCTCGTATTCCTTCCGCGTATTTTCCAGTTCCCGGTATAGTTCTTCACTTGTATTCATTCTCTTTACCGGCTCAAAAACTGCATTCCGGTCGTGTTTCACCGGGAGATACTTTTCCGGTAGTGTGGCCGGCATTTTCTCTTCAAGCAAATTCAAACGCACTGCCTGTGCCTTGTTTCCAATCCGGGCATAGCGGTCAGGTATCGTTTTATTCTGTTGTGCCTGTAATGGAGCAAAGAAAACTGATAAACCAATAATTAAGAAAAACTTTGTTTTATGCATGCTTTAAATGTAGTTTTTTCAAAGTTAAATTAATCAAGATGAAAGACCTCCTCCATATTGGCCCACCACTCTTCTTCGTCCCGACTTTCCAATGGAACCTGGCAAGGCTTGCAAACCGCCCACCATTTTCGAGTGGTCGGGTCTGCAGTCATATTAGCCATATCGGAAATATAATCATTCCCGTTAGAACAACTCCACCTCCGATTTTCGTAAATTGTTCAATAATTTCACCCCTTATAATTAAAGGAACAATTGTTCCCAAAACCGCAGAAATTCCAATAGCTATTGTATAAGTCAGTGAATAACCAATATTCCGAATGGCATATCCAAATGATAACCCTCCAAATCCATAGACAGCTCCTAAAACAAAGGCCGGCCAAAAGGCAGATGAAGGGGATTCGGACAATACAATAAATAAATCGGGAATAGTAAGATAGCCAATTACGAACGGCAAAATAAGCCAGGCAAAAAAGGCTTGTACTATCCAGAATATGCCCCATGGCCATTTCTTTACTTTTTCGAAGGGCAGGTAACAGCTTGCCGCTGACATACCTCCGATTGCATGAAGTCCGGTACCAATAAATGGATTTGGTGTTATCACAGTTTCGTTTCCTAATAAAGCCAGAAAGTCATTTTCTTACTTTCTCACAACCCGGAAACCAACCTTTCAGAAATTCTTCCAGTGTTCCATCATAAACTGCCTCTGCCAGAAACTCCGTACCCAGTTGATTCCCCCAGGAATAATTGATGATCAATTTGCCGTTAAATTCACAAAAATCAATATCTGAATTGTTGAGATCTTTTGCCCCGGCAATTTTTTGTTTTTGTTTCACGGATAGTCCCGGATTGGCAATTTTTTTGTCTTCATCAGATGCTTTCAAAACGGGATTTAGCGGGCTGGTTTTCCAGTGTATCATATCCCTGGAACGCACCACATACGTTTCATACGTATCATAATCCCCTTTTGCCTCGACATAAAAATCGTAATAATATCCATTAAGATATCGCAAGGCATGAGGAGCGGTATATCGGTCTTTGGCATAATTACATTCCGGTGGCGTCACCTTCCAGTTAACCAAGTCTTTGGAAATGGCAAAACGGCCGGTAAACCGCTGTCCGGCTTCCTCCGGCGGATCGCCGATCTCGTACATCAACACGTATCGATTATCTGCTTTGCAAAGGGAAGTATTGTATATCTTATAACCTGGAAGATCCAACACGGGCCGTTGTTCCCAATTAACCAAATCAGATGAAACAAACATTGCAATATGCTCACCACCCCACTTATCTACTGCAGTTACATATACTGTATCATTGGAGACAAAAGCACTTCCGAGATGAAAACCCTTGCCAAAAGAGGGTGTCGCTTTACCGGACTCATGGTCAATAAACCGAAAATAAGAGTCGCCGGTTTTATTATGCTCATATTTCGTGCGCACGTATTCAAAACGGTAAAGTTTGCCTTTAAAAACTACGGGTGTTGTTTCGACGAGGTCACAGTCGATAGTGCCGAGCTTTTTAATGTAAGGGATCTTGAAACTCTCCTTTTGTGAAGTAGTTGTACATGTTTTAAAAACATCCGATTTAAGTTCGTTTAGAAAATCTTCCGTCAAACTGCTAGCAGAAAAGAAAACAACACCATCGGCTCCTTCTTCTCTGGCAATTCGAACTTGCATAGCTGCATTTTCAGGTGTGGCATTATTATGGGAAGACCTGATTCCGATACCGGCGTAAACCTTTCCTTTCTTCCCTTTATTTAATTTTACAGCCGTCCTCACACCTCTCCTGAACACATTGTTATTGTCCGTGTATAGCATAGGACAATAAACATCGATCAATTCTTCTTTTGCCCATTGTCCCCAATCCTGACCTATCTCCACTTTCGCAATATCATGATCGGGGAACACATCCGCAGACAAGGGAATGTTTTTACCCGACTCATCCATCAGTTTTCTTACTCTTCTTACGAAATTTGTAACCTGCCTGGCATTCCACTTTATCCATTCGCACCACAGTGGATTGCCACCATCCTGATGTTTTATTCCCAGTGGACTTATTCCGAATTCCTTTTTAAAGGCGCTGCAATTTGCCTCATCATAGCTGAACCCCTGGTTAACCTGAAATCGAATATAATCTAACTGTATGCCATCGATGTTATATTTCAACGCCTCTGAAATTTTACCGAGAATGTAATCCTGGGCTCCCAAATTTGCCAGGTTCAA
>CAYLJE010000154.1:3660-5503 GCA_964383915.1 uncultured Rikenellaceae bacterium | reverse complement strand
GGTTATGAACCGATTTTTTTTATTTCTGTGGGTTAAACTCGCAATGTGGGTTAAATAATAAACATTTATTCATGGCACAAATGTAGAAGCTTATCTTTTTAAAAAATATATTCTTTAACATATTTATATATAATTTATATTATATATGATTAGTTGTAAGTATTATATCCCTGATAAACAGTAATATGAACCTTTTTTCATGTGAATTATTCTTTTACATGTTTAAAATTTTTTCTAACATCCCTGCAAATTTTTATTTTTGCAGCATGGAAAAAACAAAATGGTGAAATGGGAGGAGATGTATATATCAATCGATGAACTGGAGGTGATCAATAGTCTGGTTTGTTACAGTAATAATGGTCAGCTGTTTACGGGTGTTTATTTTTCTTGTCATGAGAACGGACAGATAGGAGAGGAAGTGGAGGTGAAAGCCGGTCGGCGCCATGGATTGGTGAAGATGTATAATGAGGAGGGCCGGCAGATTGTTGAGGCCTGTTTTCATCGGGGGATCAAACACGGGAAGTTGACCCTGTGGCATGATAATGGGATGAAAAAATCTGAAGGAAATCTGGTGAACGGCAAAAGGGAAGGCGAGATGAAAATCTGGTATGATAACGGAACCCTGAAAATTACCGGTTTCTATCATGATGATAAACTCCAGGGAACGCAGCGTAAGTATTATAAAAACGGAAAGTTACATATGCAGATAGATTTCAGGGAGGATATGGAACATGGTCTGAAAACCATATGGGATGAAGAAGGCAGGGCTATTTTTGGAGGAAGATTTTTCCAGGGGAAAAAGATATAGTGAGGGAGATGATGAAGTGTCGCAAAGACTTAAATCTTGAGATTGTTAATTTTTTTTGTGGGGCGGAATGAATAATCAGGATAGGTGTAAATCGGTTGTCTTTTCTCGGTTTCACTTATAGAATAGCCAAAGACATCTTCGTATTCTGAAAGGTTTTCTCCCATCCTTTTCATCTGGCGAAGATAAGCAGCCACACTTTTCGATTCGATGATCCGGATTTTCCCCATCTTTTTGATGATGGGGCTGTGATCTCGCGTTTTATCATGGTCGAACTCAAGAATTCTGCGACCGTCAGAAGTCAGGCCGATGACCCGAAAACTCAGGCTTTTCCCTACGCCAGGCAAGTTCATGACTGTTCGGTCGGTAGCCAAAAAAGGTATATGCTCATCAGCACGCAAGTTATGAATGAGGGAAGGGACTTTTTCCGGGTGGTAGTGAAATTCATGGATCAGTTTGGAAGAAGATCCAGAGACTTGCCCCAACCGTTTTTCTTCATTGGCTTCTTGTACGATGCGTGCATTGGTGGCAAAATTTTCCTGGTTTTCCATGTATCCCTTTACAGAAAAAGTATAATAGGTTATTACTCCAATATCATTCAGTATTTTTCGCAACTGGTTGGCATGACCCCGTCGGGAAGCGGCAGCTGTAAACACCATCTGGTTGGTAATAATCCAGCCTCCTGATAATAGCATCTGAATGGCTTTCCGCGAGGTCGGTGTAATTTCCATGGCCGATTCGAAGTGGGTCTGGATGATAAACTGGCGGATGCCAATCGCTGATGCTTTTTTCCTGAATTCTCTCAAGATATTGATTAATTTTGGGGTAATACGTTGGGGAAGATAAGCAAGAAGCCGGGTACCGAGACGTACGCGAACCATCTCGGCATATTTTTCACCTTCCGGACGGAGCAGGTTGTCTTTCTTTTTATCCAATGCCATCAGATAAATAGCGTGGAGAATGTCTTCCAGCGACTTATCCGAGCTCATCAGCGCATCCCCTCCGGTAACCAGAATATCCCGCAGCTGTTTATCTGTA
>CAYLJE010000154.1:0-3560 GCA_964383915.1 uncultured Rikenellaceae bacterium | reverse complement strand
GCTCATCAGCGCATCCCCTCCGGTAACCAGAATATCCCGCAGCTGTTTATCTGTACGAAAATAATCCATGAGTTCTTTCATTTTTTCAGGCCACCGTTTACGGGTATGCAAGTGGTCCAGATCAAAATGCAGATGGCCCCGCTGGAAATCATACATGCGTTGGCAGACCGAACAGAGTCCCCCACAAGCTCGTCCCATGCTGTCAGGGATTAAAATAGCAACTTCCGGATATCGCCGGTGGATGTTGTCGTATGACGGAAGTAACCAACCGGCGGCGTTCGGTTCTCCGGGAATTACCTCATCCTCTTTTTCCCAGGCCGAGATCTGTCCAAATTCCTGGACCAGCTGCCGGGAATATATCATATAGGCCCGGATCGCCAGGTCAGCATTTTTTATTTCTTCATGGTTGTTAAAACTCAGCAGGGATAGATAGTATGGATTGATAAAAAATGGGATTCCTTTGTTATAGGCGTCCCGGAGGACCTTCATCGTTTTTTCAGGAAGTGAAAAATTCAGAATCTCATTCAATGACTCGGGATCGCGGATAGCAAAACGTAAATGAAAAAGCCGTTCTTTCCACCAATGTTGCGCAGTTTGTAACTTCTCCAAAAAAGTTTTTTTAGTAGAAAAAAAATATTTCCGGTCACGGATCTTCCCCTCATCTATCTTTTGAATAAAATAGGATAAGATCCTGACCCGGTTCCCGTTCCTGAAGTTGATGATGGCAGGGTCAAGACCCGAAGGATGCCGGTTCATCCATTTCCTTACCGTGCGTGCCGGAGGTCGTGGTGATTTTCTGGGGTCTTTAAACTGCCGGAAAAGCTGGTAAAAGTCTTCCAGAAAATCGGGATGCAGTGGTGCCTTACCTCGCAATCCTTCCCATAACAAACGAAGAGGATTTGAGACGATGGCTTTGCCTCGCAAATTCGGATCACTGAGTGTAAGATTGGCATGATCTGCATAATCAAGTATGCGTATGGCCGCTAAGTCACGCCACCTGAGTTGTTCATAATTACTTCTTCCCTTTTTCTCACGGTGGCAATAGGCAAGGGCCTCAGGATTTTCCTTTAGAACAGCGTAGGCATATGCTTTGATCTTGTGCAGAAAGGTGGGGTAGAGGTCAGAAAATAAATAAGAATCATGAATGAATAAAAACTGTGCGGTGATCAGTTGGGTTTCTTTCTGTCTCTCTTTTCTTTTCGATAAAGTTAAGTACATAAAATCCTCACCTGCTTTTTAAATTTCTCCCTGTTTTGGGCAAAGAATATACGATAAAAAAAGGTGAAAAGCAAATCCTGTTCAAAGAGAATACCTTTTGCCAGTTTTTAACGCGAGGTCCCGGCTTTTTATACGGTTGACCTTTCCTGTTTCTGTGTAAGAAAATTGGGGTAATAAAAAAATGATCCGCGGTCTCATGTGTTTATCGGGGAGTGTGTTGATGCTGTGGCGGATGGATGTTAGTCCTGCATCCGTCAGATTTTCTGTCTCCAGAAACAGGGAAACTTTTTCTCCCAGATTGTCATCAGGAATACTTTCTGTAAAAAAAGGACACGATATATGTCCGGACAAAAAAGATTCTATTTCCTCAGGGAATATTTTGATCCCTCCCGAGTTAATGATATGATCTGATCTGCCTATGATCCTGAATTCTTCTTTATCATTAAATTCGACAATATCCTGTGTATAACAGGTCTTCTCTGTCAGGCGGGGTGCCCGGATTACCAGTGTTTTTTTTCGGCTTTCCCGGAGGGTTATGCCGGGCAAAGGCCGGAACCATGCCGATCGTTCCAGACCCGTTATTTGGCGCATGGCTATGTGGGATATTGTTTCTGTCATACCATACGTATGCCGGATATCTGTGGAAAGAGATGCCAGTTGTTCTTCCAGCAGGCGAGAGATAGCTGTGCCTCCGAGAAGGAGTTTATGTATCCGGCTTAGTCTTTCTCTACCTTCTTTCTCTTGCAGAACACGGGCAGCCTGCATGGGTGTCATGGCAGAAAAATCATAGGTGCGGAAGATCTTCGGGGTTGCAGCAGGTTTCTCATAATACAGATGAAGGCCCAGCACCAGCGCACGGACAACCATCATTTTCCCGGCAATATATTTTACAGGCAGGCATAACAGCGCTGTGTCCCTGCATTGTAAGTTCAGGTAGTTCCCGGTCATCAGTGCACTTTGGATCATATGCTCCTTTTTTATCCGTATGTTTTTAGGAGGGCCTGTTGATCCTGAGGTAGTGACGGTAATCGTTTTACGGGATGAGAGAAACTGAAGGATGAAAGCGAATATCTCCTGTTCCCATGGTTCCGTGAGCTCATTGGTCAGTTTATTCCGGCAAAGGGTTGTTAATTCTTTCCGGCTCATTGGTTTGTTATTCAGCCTGAAATATTCGGATGTATTTACGCTGGCCATCATGGTGATAACGACATTTTTTTTCCGGGATCGAAATGTAACCGGCCATTCTGAATATAGAGCGGAGAATCAAAATTGTTGGTGTATAACTGTCCTGTTCCCAACCCCTGTGGCAACGGATTTTTCAGGATATAGGTCCATTGGGCGATGGCATTCAGTCCGATATTGGATTCCAGAGCGGAGGTGATCCACCACCCGCTGCCTTTTTCCGCCGCGAGGGAGATCCACTGCTGGCAAGTCTGAAAACCTCCCAGCAGTGTGGGTTTCAGAATCACATATTGTGGCCGGATAGTGTCCAGTAGTTTTGTTTTTTCAGCCTCTTTCCAGGGGCCGATCAACTCTTCATCCAAAGCAATCGGAATAGGAGATGAGGCGCATAACGAAGCCATCTCTTGCCATTGTCCCGGCTGTATAGGTTGCTCAATAGAGTGGATTTCATAGTCTGATAAACGCTTTAGTTTTTCCGGGGCTTCACCGACAGAGAAAGCCCCATTGGCATCCACCCGTATTTCAGGATGTTCGGAAACAAATTCCTTGCGTATAAATTTCAGCAGGTCCAGCTCTTCCTTAAAAATAAGGGCTCCGATCTTTAGTTTGATTACCCGGTATCCTTCTTCCATTTTGCGTATGATCTGCTTTCTCATAGTGGGTTGATCCCCCATCCAGATCAAACCGTTGATGGAGACGGAATCCCGGCCTTCTGTGAAGTCTGAAGGAAAAAGTATTTGTTTTCCACCTTTTCTGATATCCTGCAAAGCTGTCTCAATACCGAAACGGATGGACGGAAATGTTATGGGGATGCCAGATAAGGAGAAATGAGTTTTTCCCAGGCGGTTGCAAACGCCGGCCAGGACTTCTCCGAAGTCAGACCTGTCATCAGGACTCAGGCCTGGTAAGGGACTGCATTCTCCAACGCCGTTCAGCTCAGGGCGTTCTGTATCTCTAAGCCGGATAAACCAGCTTGTTTTTTCCCTTAAGGTTCCACGGGATGTACGGGCAGGATGCTTAAAATAAAGGGTATGTTTTTTATATGTTACCCGAATAGCCATCTTTCTCATGTAAATGCCGGGAATCACAGACATAATCCCCGGTATTAAAATTAATACTTAATATGCAGGTAACAATAGGTCTTAATTAGTGTTTGTCCA
>CAYLJE010000153.1:0-5508 GCA_964383915.1 uncultured Rikenellaceae bacterium | reverse complement strand
AATAACACTTCTTAATATCAGACAATTATATCCATGTGCTTGCAATGTGGGTTAAGTGGGAAAAGAACAAATTCAAGAGAGGTCATTGTTTTAATGGATACAACATATTGGGGGAGGAATTTGGCATGATGCTTTTTAAAGATGCCATAACCAAGAAATATTACAGTAACTTTTGATAGTGACAATTTTGTAAATGCCAGTGAAACTAACCCGGGGAATCCTGAAGAAATTTTATTCCTGGTTTTTACGAAGGTATAAAACCATACCGGTTGCATTGAACGGGGAGATGAAGGTATGCTTTTCACCTCCTTCCACAACATCAGTTTCTTTGAATACTCCATTCACCGGATTGAACCATTTTACCTGATAAGGACCCCGGGCATCAGTGAGATCAACTTCCACTTGCTTTTCTTCCGGCAGATACACAAGATATTCTTTACCTTTGTGTGCCAGACAATATCCTGATGAAGCCAGATCCGGTTCCGGGTTCATATGGATCAGATTCATGCGGCGGGCAAACAAAAGGGTATATCCCATGCTTTTGCGGACCGATTCGGTCCAAAGTGTATCACACTTTCTTGCTAAAACCTTACACTCATACGGATCCATAAAAATCGGATTCAGTCCGCGAAGAAAACTTTTCCATACCCAGGTCTGATTTCCCCCTATTCCCCAAAGATGATCCGTATCGGTAATCACAACTTTTCTATCATTCCCGGTAGGAGGGTTATCCCGGTATCCTCCCTCAGGGTTAGGTGAGATCCAGTCTGCAGGACTATTAAATAATGTACTGTTGCTTCCACCTTTGTATTGAAAAGTCATGCCCACAGGATGCTGTTTTGGCAAGGTCTTTTCATATTTTTTTATAAAAGCGATCATGTGGTACTGCCATGGGGTTGAAGAAGGTTGACTCTCATTGGCGATCTCATACAATACGTTATCAAAACCATTGACTGTCCGGATTACTTTTTTAATATAGTTCTCCTGTATCATTGTGATCTCTCTGTTCGCTAAGGTGTGAATTTCAATACCACTGCCGTCACTATTGGCATCTCCGTTTATTCCATTGATATTATTATCCGGATGAAAGGGATGGTTTTCGAATGCATTGGGTGAAAACTGCAACCCCCATCCTTCGAATAACATAATGGATACATAAATATTTTCCTGTTCTGCCATTTTTACTCTCTTCTTTAACCGGTCAAAATATTCCGGATCAAACTTGTCCAGGTTAAATTTAGGCTTACCGTCCAAAGCATTTCCCGGACCGGTGCGAGCCCAGGGATGAGGAACCACCGTATGGTCTTTTGGTTCTTTTTCCCGGTTTGCGCTTGTATTCCAATCGATAAGCTCCCAGGTCCAAAGACGAATAAAATTGTGATGATATTTCTTCAACCATTGAAGATAATGGGCAAAATCAAATTTTTCTGACGAGTCATTCGTAACCATGTCAAGCAGGTTATTCCATGTATGAGAACCTGTGAGATAAATTGCTTTACCGCTGTTATCAGTAAAATAGCGAGGATTCTTTTTGCTTACTCTCAAAGGACCGTCCATCTGAAATGAAAAATTTTGAGCATGAACATTGATGCTTAAAAAAGCTGCAAAAAAGACAAAAATTGAAAAATAAAACTTCATAAAAGATCCTCCTTTTCAGGGTAACTGTAAAACCGGTTCTCTGGTTAAATTATACCAAATATACTCATTCCAAAATTAAACTTAAAAGAAAAAATTTTAGGGTTTATGCCCACTACATATACGAAGTGATATCCGGATATACAACCCCTTCATTTTCATAATCCACATAACACATTATTATACTTCACTTTAGAAAAGATTATAGTATTTATCCAAGACACCAGTGAATTGCGAATTTTGAATTATGAATTATGAGTAGTACTTTTGGTAAACCAAACCAAAAGACCGTAATCATGTCAAAATCCCATGTTTTCCTTCCGTTTTTCCTTATCGCACTTTTTTTATCATCCTGCACTGCTCCTCAGAACAAGCAGGCATATAACCTTCCTCCCGGTCAATATCCCGGTGATGAAGCGGAAAACTTTGCTCCGGTAATGAAACCGGCCAGCCAACATGAACGAAACCTGGCATTGCATCGTGCCTCCTGGCACTCATCCAACTATGACTATAATCTGACGGCACAACTCATTACCGACGGCATCAAGGATACAGTGATGCCCTGGTACCTGATAGCTGCCACCAGTGATGAAAACCCCCTGAATAAAAGGGTCCGCGAGGTGCTGACCGATGACAACCCGGTCACTACGGTCAATATCAAAGGACAACAAGTGTGGGTGCAAATAGGCCTGCTCGGCAGAAAAACCTTACCGCAGGTGGATGGTATTCTGATCAAAGCCCCCTTGCGGGGTATATACCACGGTCAGAAAGGCTCCTGGCAATGTCAGGTATCCGGATCAAATGACGGAAATCAATGGGTTATCTTGGGAAAGAAAAAAGGATCCGGTAGCCTGGTCGATACCACCGTTTTTCCACTGGGGGATATATTTCAGCCCACCATTTCTTTTCAAAAGGCGGTGCGTTACAAATATTACCGGCTATACCTGCAATCTCCCTTGATGCAGGAGTGGAACATTGGTGAGTTCATCCTGTATCACCAGGGAAAGCCGATGGAGATCAAGCCTTCTCTCCATTTCACCAGTGCCTGGATGAGTGCCGGCAAAGCAAAGGAGTGGGTTTATACTGATCTGGGAAGCATATCCGTTATCGACAGCATTGTCCTTGACTGGATACGTCCGGCTACTGAGGGTACGATTCAGGTATCGGATGATGCAACACATTGGAAAGATGTCCATTCCCTGGCTGCACCGGCAAAATTACCCCAAAAGATCACACTTGACCATCCTGTCAAAGGCAGGTATGTCCGCGTGATAATGACCCGTCCGGCAACGAAAGACGGATATGTGTTAAGTGAGATGGAGGTATATGGAAAAGGAGGACTGGTTCCCGTTCCCAAAGACGCTCCTACTTTGCAAAAAAACAACAAATTGTATCTTTCCGGAGGAAAATGGAAGCTACAGAGGGAGTCTCTTGTGAATGCCGGAGGAAAAGCGATCTCACAAAAAGGCTTTAATGACGGGAACTGGCTCCCTGCTACCGTTCCGGCCACGGTGCTGGTCAGTTATCTGAATGTGGGAGCTATCCCTGACCCAAATTACGGAGACAACCAACTCATGGCTTCCGAATCATTTTTCTTATCTGATTTTTGGTACCGTAACACCTTCAATGTCCCTTCTTCCATGAACGGAAAACATCTTTGGTTGAATTTTGACGGAATCAATTGGAAAGCAGAGGTCTTTCTGAACGGAAAAGAAACCGGACATATTGACGGGGCCTTTACCCGGAGACGATTTGATGTCACCCATCTGATCACACCCGGAAAAGAAAATGTGATCGCCGTTCATATTATCAGAAATGCTTCCCCCGGAGGGGTAAAGGAACAAACCTTTTACAGCCCGGGTAAGAACGGGGGTTTTCTCGGTGCTGATAATCCTACCTTTCATGCCACCATAGGCTGGGACTGGATCCCCACCATACGCGGCCGGGATGCAGGCATCTGGAACGATGTTTATCTCAGCAGCAGTGGACCTGTCACCATTCAGAATCCTTATGTCTCCTCTACCCTGCCCCTCCCTGACACCTCTTATGCCGATGTCACCATCAGGATGACCTTGCAAAACCATGAAAACAAAGACATACAAGGTGTCCTTCATGGATTTTTCGGAAATCTTGAATTCAAACAACCTGTTACGCTCAAATCACGGGAACTCAAAACAATCGAACTGAATCCTTCGACGCATAAAGTCTTGAAAATACATAATCCCCGGTTGTGGTGGCCCAATGGCTATGGCCAACCAAACCTCTACACCGTAAAACTAACTTTTATCACTGAGAACAACAAAGTCTCTGACACAAAAACTTTTAATGCCGGTATTCGACAGATGAGGTATAGTGAAGATGGCGGAGTTTTGAGAATATGGGTCAATGGAAAACGGTTCACAGGACGCGGAGGCAACTGGGGTTTCTCAGAATCAATGTTGCGATACCGGCGCCGTGAATATGATATCGCCGTACGCTACCACCGGGATATGCACTTTACCATGATCCGTAACTGGGTCGGGCAGACCGGTGATGATGAATTCTTCGACGCCTGCGACAAATATGGAATTCTCATATGGCAGGATTTCTGGCTCGCCAATCCGTGGGATGGTCCAGACCCAAATGACGATAGAATGTTTCTGCAAAATGCCAAAGATTTTGTCTTGCGCATCCGGAATCATCCATCTATTGGGCTGTACTGCGGACGTAATGAAGGATATCCCCCCAAGGTTCTGGATGACGGGATCCGGAGAATCCTGAAACAATATCAACCGGATATTCATTATATCCCCAACTCTGCTGCGGATGTCGTAAGCGGCCACGGCCCTTACCGGGCTATGCCCATCAAATACTACTTTTCAGAAAGAGCAACCAAAACTTTGCATAGTGAAATGGGCATGCCGAATATCGTGACGATGGAAAGTTTACGGACCATGATGCCTGATTCGGCTTTGTGGCCGCAAAAAAGAATGTGGGGACTGCATGATTTCTGTGCGAACGGAGCTCAGGGAGCCGCTTCTTTCCGGGAGATTATCAATGAGGAATACGGAGGCGCGGACAATATCAAAGACTGGGACAACCTGGCACAATTTGTCAACTACGATGGGTACCGTGCTATGTTCGAAGCCCAGGGACGCCATCGTATGGGGTTGCTGTTGTGGATGAGTCACCCGGCATGGCCTTCCCTGGTCTGGCAAACTTACGATTATTACTTTGATCCCACGGCTGCCTATTTCGGGTGTAAGAAAGCCTCCGAACCATTGCACATCCAGTGGAATCCTTTGACAGACAGCATCGAGGCTGTCAACTACAGCGGACGAACTGCCAAAAAGCTCAAAGCGCATATCGAAATCCTGAACATAGACGGTAAACAGCAATGGGAGAAGGAGGTTTCTTTCGACCTTCCGGAAGATTCCACGGTCCGGTGTGCTGCTATGCTCTATCCCAAAAACCTGACCCCGGTCTATTTCATCCGTCTCAAACTGTTACGGGACAGCGTTCTCATCTCCCGCAACTTCTATATGAAAGGCCTCAAGAATGGAAACTATCAGGCTATTCGCCAACTGCCAAAAGTGAAGCTTACTGCTGTTACTACCTCCAAACAGGAAGGAACCCAATGGCATCTCACCACCGTAGTAACCAATACTTCCAAAAACCCTGCATTGATGGGACGACTGAAAGTAATACGTGAAAAAACCGGCGACCGCATCCTGCCGGTAATATACAGTGATAATTACATCTCCCTGATGCCGGGTGAAAAGCGGACAATACACATCGAACTGCAGCAGGCTGACACCCGGGGCGAGAATCCGGCGGTATCCGTTTCAGGGTTCAATATAGGTGAGGTTGTCCCATAATCGTACAGAACCCTCC
>CAYLJE010000152.1:0-5552 GCA_964383915.1 uncultured Rikenellaceae bacterium | reverse complement strand
GAACAAATGACGCAAGCAAAGCTTGCAAATGACTGCTCCCGAAAGGGGCTAATCTTTAAACACAGCTTTTAAGAACCTCTTCAGACTACCTACATCCAGCCGCTTGGCGATGATCTTTTTATTTTTGTTCAGAACATAAATCACCGGGGTACTATAGACATCATAATACAAGCGGAAATTGGTTAACTGATGTGGATCCCATGCATTGATCCAGTCGGTGTAGCCGTGTTCCTCCACAAACTTTTTCCATTCATCTTTTTTATCATAGATATAAATGGCCATGACAGCCAGTCCTTTGTCTTTATATTGCTGATATAGTTTGGAGAGTTTGGGAATGGACTTTTTACAGAAGCCGCAATTCGGTTCCCAGAAGAACAGGACCGTATAGGGAGCCTCCACCTCCCACAGGTCCACCCACTCACCGTCCAGGGTCTCCATCTTCAGGTCCGGGGCTTTGCGGCCGATCAGGTTGGGTTTGATGTGAGCCACCCTGTCTTTCAGATTGGCCAGAAACGTTGAATCAGACCAGGGAGTCTTGCCACTCAGGTAATATTTTTCAGCGATATGAACATACACTTCGTCCAGACCCATGATGGTACTCTGCTGGTAAGTGTTCAGCAGGTAGATGACTACATACTGATAGACTTTGTTGTTTTTCTCTGCCCGGTCAATGATCTTATCGATTTGCGGGATGAGCGAATCAGGCCGCTGGATCAGGATTCTGTTGAAATACTGACTCAGCCGGTTCTGTAGAACAGGGGTACGTAATAACCGCTCATCGCTAAAATCCACCCCGTCGAAATAGTGATCACGAAGATAACTATATTTTTTGGTCCAGAGGAGAGAATCACGGGAAGGGGTGTTCACGGGGATGTCAAAATCGGGTATGTCCGGAGGGGTCATGGCCCTGACCAGGTTAGCCAGAAATGTGCCGGGGTGATCCTCAATCACCTTTTTATTGAGTTTACGAGTCTGTTCATTGATCTGGTCGATTTGTTTCCGGATAACCGCCGAAGAATCTGTATTGTTTCTGTTTTTCGACAGCCGTTGATGAAGGCTCTGCAATTGTTTGTTAAAATGATACAACTGAATCTGGAAATCCAGAAAGGCGGTATTTTCTCTCGAGCCGGTGAAAGTGAGGGTATTGAAGAAGTCGGTGGTATCCGTTTCGATGCCAAAACGTTGGTTGTGCTCATCTACGAGGAATTCGACATATTTCATATTGGGCATCACCAGGATATAAACGCCGCCCGGCAAAGGGTCTTTTCCGGAAAAAACACCCCGTCCTTTCTCATCCAACCGTAGGGTATCCTTTACATAATTCTTGTCTGCAAAGTGATACCCCAGATAAACCGCGGTGTCTTTCAGATGTTCTATTTTGACCTCAATGTGATAGTCTTTGGCGAATGACGTGGCGGCAAAAAGGATTAGCAAAGTGGTCATGGCCGGAATATATAGTCGTTTCATCATGTCAATTATTTTTGGTTTTAACCGTCTTTTTGACAGAACCAACAAAATTGATACCTTTTTTGCAGAGAAACAAATCTGAAAGAAAAAATTCATTCTTTCCTGCCCGACTGACATCGTTTCCATTCGTTCCGGCGCGGGCGGGCAGGCTGCTGAGGTTTTAATTTCCAAAGTTTACTTTGGGGTTTATACCTGTGATCAGAAAAAATTATCTACGTAGGGAGTTACGTAGTAAATATATTTGTATTTCTTGGAATAATTTTTGTAATATATAGTAAGCCAGATGATAATGATTTTCTGAATAAGATGATTGATTTTTTAATTTTTATTAAACTTCTGTAAAAATGTACCCATAGATCTTTACGAAACGGTTTTTTTGTCTTTCGTATGTTAACTTTGTGACCGTTTTGAAGAGGGTATAGATATGAAGAGCATAGAACAGAAAATTATAGAAACCCTGGAAAAAGTGATGGCGTCACAGACAGGAAAACCTTTTGAGGGAAAGGCCATACTCCTGCAGAAAACGAGGAAAGAGTTTGAAGGCGACCTCACCGTGGTGGTGTTTCCGTTGGCGAAAGTCCTCAGGCAAAGTCCGAAAGATACAGGACGTCTGTTGGGTGACCGTTTGTTGGAGATGTTGCCTGCGATAGAACGGTATAATGTCATAAAAGGCTTTCTGAATCTTGTTTTTACAAGGAAATACTGGGTGGAATTCCTTGGAAGCATTCGGCGGGACAAGAACTATGGGTTGTTGCCGCCGGGCACAAAGAAAATGACCATCGTGATTGAGTATTCTTCTCCCAACACCAACAAGCCTCTCCACCTGGGACATATCCGTAACAACCTCATCGGATATTCCTTATCCGGGATCATGGCCGCCGACGGCTACGATGTGGTGAAGACCAACATCGTCAACGACAGGGGCATACACATCTGTAAATCCATGTTGGCCTGGCAGAAATGGGGTCACGGGATCACGCCCGAGAAAGCCGGGAAAAAGGGAGACTTTCTCGTCGGGGATTTTTATGTAAAGTTTGAGAAAGAATACCGCAAACAGGTGAAAGAGATGATGGCCGGCAGCATACCAGAGAAAGAAGCCCTGAAAAAAGCACCGTTGTTGCTGGAAGCCCAGGAGATGTTGCGCCGTTGGGAAGCCGGAGATCCCGGGGTGATCCGTGTGTGGAGAATGATGAACCAATGGGTGTATGACGGTTTTGACGTGACTTACAAAACCCTGGGGGTGGATTTTGATAAAATCTATTATGAGTCGGATACATACAAGATCGGAAAGAAGATTGTGCTGGATGCACTGGACAAAGGCCTGATATATCAGAAAGAAGACGGTTCGGTGTGGGCTGACCTGCGCGATGAAGGACTGGATGAGAAAGTGTTGTTGCGGGCCGACGGCACAGCCGTTTATATGACCCAGGACCTGGGTACTGCTACCCTTCGCTATCAGGATTATCATTTTGACAAGCAGGTTTATGTGGTGGGGAATGAGCAGAACTATCATTTCCGGGTTTTGAAAATACTGCTGAAGAAACTGGGCTATGAATGGGCCGGGCGCCTGATACACCTCTCTTACGGCATGGTCGAATTGCCTGAGGGGAAGATGAAATCAAGGGAAGGAAAAGTGGTGGATGCCGATGACCTGATCAAGGAAATGATCGCTACGGCCCGTGAGATGGGTAATGAATTGGGCAAGCTGGAGTCACTGGAGGAGAATGAGAAAGAGGAAGTTTTCCGTAAGATCGGCTTGGGGGCGCTGAAATATTTTATCCTGAAGATAGACCCCAAAAAGAACATTGTCTTCAATCCGCGCGAATCCATAGATTTCAACGGGAACACCGGGCCGTTCATTCAATATACCTATGCCCGCATACGTTCGGTGCTCAGGAAAGGTGACCAGCGGGGTCTCCGGGTGCCGGAGAAACTGTCCGCGACATATCTGCCTAATGACAAGGAAATAACGGTACTGCAGCTGCTGGCTGAGTTCCCGGAAGTCAGGAGAGATGCTGCCGACACATACAACCCTTCGCTGATAGCCAATTTTACATATGATCTGGCTAAGGTATTCAATCAGTTTTATCATGATTATTCGATCCTGAATGAAACAGATATGCGGGCCCGTGCTTTCCGCCTCGTGCTGACGGAGAAAACGGGAGAGATGCTGAATAATACCATGGCATTGCTGGGCATAGAAATGCCCGAGCGGATGTGAGGTGTTTTTGATAGAGATTTTTTATTTTTGTGCCAAAATTGATGAATTATGTTTGAGAACCTTACGGACAGACTGGAACACTCTTTTAAGCTCCTGAAAGGGCAGGGACGGATTACCGAGATCAATGTGGCGGAGACGCTGAAAGATGTACGGCGTGCCCTGTTGGATGCCGATGTACACTATAAAATAGCCAAGTTATTTACCGACAGGGTGAAAGAGAAAGCCCTGGGACAACATGTGCTGACGGCGGTGCAGCCGGGACAGATGATGGTTAAGATCGTCCATGACGAGCTGGTGGACCTGATGGGCAGGGAGGCCGTAGATATTAATATCAAAGCCAACCCGGCGGTGATCCTGATTGCCGGTCTGCAAGGTTCAGGGAAAACCACCTTCTCGGGCAAGCTGGCTTTCCTGTTGAAGACAAAACGTGGAAAACATCCTCTGTTGGTGGCCGGCGATGTTTATCGTCCTGCTGCTATTGAGCAGTTGAAGACACTGGGAGGCCAGGTGGAGGTGCCGGTATATACCGAAGAGGATAATAAAAACCCGGTGAAGATTGCGAGGAATGCCATTCGCCACGCTAAAAAAGAGGGTCATACGGCCGTTATCATAGATACCGCCGGCCGGCTGGCGGTAGATGAGGAGATGATGAAAGAGATAACAGCCATCCGTGAGGCGGTGAACCCTCATGAGATCCTTTTCGTCGTGGACGCTATGACAGGACAGGATGCCGTAAACACAGCCAAGACATTTAATGAAAGGCTTGATTATAACGGGGTCGTTCTCACCAAACTCGACGGTGATACCCGCGGCGGGGCTGCCCTGACCATCCGTTCGGTGGTGAATAAACCCATCAAATATGTCAGTACGGGTGAGAAAATGGATGCCCTCGATGTGTTTCATCCCGACAGAATGGCCGACCGGATTCTGGGAATGGGGGATATCGTTACGCTGGTAGAAAAAGCACAGGAGCAGTTCGATGAGGAGGAAGCCCGGAAACTGCAGAAAAAAATCGCCAAAAATCAATTTAACTTTGATGATTTCCTGAGCCAGATCCAACAGATCAAAAAAATGGGGAATATCAAAGACCTGGCGGCCATGATCCCCGGGATGGGCAAAGCGGTAAAGGATATGGACCTGGATGATGACGCTTTTAAAGAAATTGAAGCTATTATCCGTTCCATGACCCGTGAAGAACGCAATAATCCCTCTGTCCTGAACGGAAGCCGCAAGAAACGTATCGCCATGGGTAGCGGTACCTCGGTACCCGAAATAAACCGGCTGATCAAACAATTTACTGAAACCCGGAAAATGATGAAAGCTATGTCAGGGAAGAAAAACCTCTCCCGCCTGATGAACATGCCGGGGAACCGGTAGTAAGTAAGTCCTGAGTGTTTACGCGGAATCCCCTTTTACCTTAATGTTTTCTTTTCTTTTTTCTCTTCCGGCTCCATTTCTTTGCCCAATACAGAATAAATAAACAAGATTACGGCAGAGGAGGCAAAAATGACCACCAGGGATATCAACAGTTTCCTGACTACAGCATCCAGGTCAATCAAATCCCAGATACCCAGAAGGGCAACAATAGTAAAGATCAATACCAATATAATCAGAGACCAGACGATGATTTTCTTAAATGAACTTTGCATAGCATTTATTTTTGTGCATAATCATGGTAAAAATAGTAAAAATATAATATGTATGGGAAATTGGATCGTTGAAATATTGGGTTTCACCATAATTTTGCGTTATCTTTAAAACGAGGAAAGGAGGAGGGAATATTGGAATGATTGAATAATGGAATAAGGGTACTTAGTGTCCGTCCATAAAGTCAGTGTTTGATTTAGAATGTTCGAGTTCGAGG
>CAYLJE010000151.1:0-5677 GCA_964383915.1 uncultured Rikenellaceae bacterium | reverse complement strand
TAAAGGATAAAGATGCGTGTAGAATGTAAAAATTCAGAATGCAGTATTTGTTAAATGAAGGATTGCCGGATTTTTAATTTGTGAATGATGACGAAAGAATTGGATATATTGATACCTACTGCTGCTACCGTGGCGTTTTTGCATACTTTGTTTGGGCCGGATCATTATCTGCCCTTTATAGCCATGGGAAAAGCCCGTCGGTGGTCTATGGGGAAAACCTCCCTTATCACTGTTCTGGGAGGGACAGGACATGTCCTGGGATCTGTTGTCCTGGGCCTGCTTGGCGTTGCAGCCGGTATCGGGATACAGAAAGTGACACAGGTAGAGACGATGAGAGGCAGTATCGCCGGATGGCTGTTTATGACTTTTGGTCTGGTATATATGGTCTGGGGAATACGACGGGCTTATCTGAACAAGCCACATACCCATGCACACCTACATGCTGACGGTAGCATCCATGACCATATTCATTCCCATAACGAGGAACATGTCCATGTTCATGATAAACAGGAGAAAAAGAATATTACGCCCTGGATCCTTTTTACTATTTTTGTCCTGGGTCCCTGCGAACCATTGATCCCGATTGTGATGTACCCGGCAGCCAGGGGAAATTACCACGACCTGTTGATCACGGTGCTTATTTTCGGAATCATTACCATTCTTACCATGCTGACCATGGTGCTTGGGACACTTTTCGGCCTCAACCTCATGCCCCTCGGAAAAATGGAAAGATACGTTCATGCCCTGGCCGGGGGAACGATCCTGCTGAGTGGTATGTCTATTGTGTTTTTAGGATGGTGATGGTAAAGATATTATGACGGTTCAAGTCCTGCCATTTCTCCAAGGTCAGTACCCTGAGACGATCCCAGTATTCATCACTCTCCAGACCATAGGTGTTTTTCAGGTTCCGTATGGCGGAAATGATATCTTCCCGGTATTCGTTTTTTATATCCAGCCTGATAGTTGTGCCCATATAAGTAAATTCTGCTGCAGGCTGAGCGGTCTCATCCTGTGCAACTTTGATCAGTCCGTGGCCGAGTGTGGCTCCTGTACTGGCCTGCAGGCCGTCATTCATACAACTGACAGGAGGCTTTGATCCGGCATAGGACAGGATCGTCATCTCATCCGGTCCGGCATCAAAGTATTCCCGGGCACGTATGCCCATTTTAACGCCGATGATGGCAAAAACACCCAAATGGCGGTGAAACTCTCCAGTCAGAACACCTGCATACCATTCTTCAAAACCATATTTCCGGATGGTGCCGGCAACAATGGGACGGACATCTTCGCGGTAAGATCCCGGATCTGACGGTAGATAAGCCAGCACTTTTGTTTCTCCCTTTTCCTGACCTTGTAACATGATTGTAATTTCCTTTTTTATTTTCTTGATAACAGAGGGACCGGACGGATACAGAAAGATATGCTTTTCCGGCCTGTTTACAATGTATAGTGAGGAATCTTTCAGCCAGAGGGCTGCCATGTCATCACAGTGGCTGAGATTCCGTTTTTCTGCAACGGCTGCATTCTTCAGAATGGCCCTGGCATATTTGTTTTGAATATTCCGGATATTCTCCAGGCTTGTGCTGTCATAAAGTTTGGCAAACGGGGCTCCGCAAACAATCTGCAGGGGAAGTCCGGATGTGGCCACACGGCGGTAAGCTTCCGGATCAAGATCGTGGTTGAAATCACCATCCAGGTTTTTTCCGTCAGCAGACCAGACTATTTCTCGGATATGGTTCGCAAAACCGGGAATGTGTGCGAAGCCGTCAGCGGCAGCAGTCAGACTGCCCAGACTGACCCAGGTGATTTTTTCCGGCAGATAATGAAAGATATGCTCTGTGACGGTAGTAGCTGTGAGGGGAGGAAGGGTGTCTGGGACCACAGGCCCCCAGGAAAATGCCTCTGCCGTTTTACAATGGACAGGATGAACATCGCCGGTATTGTATATCCCGGTGAGGATCCCTTCGTGATGAAATTGTTTTAACAGGCTTTTTATTTTGTCATAGGTTTCCTGTGCCGACAATACTCCGGGAGAGGCAATGATACCAGCTATACGCACTGCCGGATCGGCCGACATGAGTGTGATGGCACGCATATCATCCAAGCCCCCGTCCGTGTCTATGATTACAAAAGCTGCCGGCTCCCAGGGATGCGGGAAGAGGGTTGCAGGTAACAACACAGAAAGCAAAGCAACAAAAAGGGTCTTTTTCATGATGCTGTGGTTTAAAAGTGCAGGTTGACCCCGCCGAAAACGCAGATTCCGGGCATGGGATAGCCATAATTAATCTGGTATTGCTCATTTAACAGGTTATCCCCCTTGACAAAAAGATCAATGGTTTTATTGATTTTGTAACTGATATGGGCGGAAAACAGGTTGTATGTTTCCTTGACGGGGTTGTCATTCGTTTTCACGTACAATCCGCCGGTGCTTTGCCACGACAAATGAACCCCCAGTTTTTTCCATTGGTAATCACCGCTGACAAACGACTGGAACTCTGGAGTAGCAATGACCGGGATGTCCATTGCTATCCAGGAGAGGTTACCATGGAAACTAAGGTTGCTTAAAGGTTTATAATGGGTCGACAACTCAACACCCTTGTTGAAAAAAGTGCCGGTATTGATGTTCCTGGGACCAGTTTCCGTCATGACGGTTTTGATCAGATTTTTTCCGTCCTGGATATACAGGGCCAGGTCAAAAGAGAGCTTGTTTTGCAGAAGATATTGTCTGTAACTTACTTCATAGTTCATCATTTCTTCGGGTCTGAGGTCTTTATTAGCCGGTCCCCACATGAACAGTTCCCGGATGGTTGGATTACGGAAGCCTTTGGATACCGATGCCTTGAGAACGGTTTTTCCCAGATGATCCCATGCGAGCCCTGCTGTGGGCACGGGGACATTGCCGGACACCTCGTTGTGATCCAAACGGAAACCGGCATTGAACATCAGCGAAGGCACGATCTTTTGCTGTATAAAAAGATAACCGGCCATTTCGTACAGAGAAGTGTCGGTGAAAGTGATCCCTTCACCGTGTCTGGCCAGTTTGTTCCCTGCCTTGCCTCCGTAGTTTTTGAAATCATAGCCCAGTGTCAGCGTATTGCCCTTGAAGAGACTGAACGCCTCGTACCATACGATGCCGTAATTGTTGTCTGTTGAATGAAAACCGTCGGAGATATTATGGATCCCGTAGTTGTAAAAAAAACGGAAAGAGCCATTTACTTTATTGAATTCGTTGTTCAAAATGAAAGCACCCATGCCGCGGGTGATTCCGATAACATTTCCGGCATGGCCGAATACAGGACCGGGATCGGCTGCATGAAAACGGGCTACGGAATAGTTCAGGGTTGCTTTGAAATGTTTGCTGATATTATAACCGGCCTCAATATATCCGTTGGTGATATGAAAATCGGAAGAGTCCCTGTGTCCATTCGTGCGGTCATGGTTGATACTGGCAAAAATGTTGAACCGTTTCTTCTTGAAACCTCCGTTGACCATATATTTTCCCGTTTGATACGAGCCGTACATCAAGCGGCCATTCCCGGAGAAACCTTCTTTTTCCTGCTTTTTTGTGATGATATTGATCACGCCACCCATGGCGTTTGATCCGTACAAGGCAGAAGCCGGACCCCGGATCACCTCCACCCGTTCCACATCGGAAGCAATATAAGCATCGGGTAAAGGATGACCAAAGATGCCCATATACTGTGGATTGCCGTTCAGCAATACCAGTACCTCCGTATTGGGAGATCCTCCAACACCCCGGATGGTAATCTGCCCGGCAGCCCCCTGGGCTACCCCAAAACCTGTGACGCCACGCTCGGTGACAAAAAGACCGGGAACCTGTTCGGTCAACACGGGCAGCAGAGCCGATTCCGAACTCTCCATGATCGTTTTGTTGTTGATAACAGACAGGGTCAGTGGTACATAATTCCTGGATACAGCTACCCGTGTACCGGTTACCACTACTTCGTTAATGTTAATGGTGTCCTGAACTTCTTTTTCCTGCTGACCGTAGGAACTTGTAAAAAATATGAAACAAGCGGCCCATGTAATTGTAAAGAATCGTTTCATGTATTTGCTGTTTTTAGATTTGTTTTTAATTTTTCCTCAATAGTGTTACAAATATAATAAACGTGTTACTAAATATACAAAAAAAACGATTAAAATATCAGAAGTTACCATTTAGGTACCTTGAATAGTTAAAAGCTTATCCTGGGTTACGGACGATAGTAAGGTCTTGAAATATGATAGAGCTGCCTCCAGATTTTTTTTTGTCTGATCGCTGATGCCCTCTTTAAAATCCCAGGTAGTTCCTTTGATATGCAGGAGCCGGGTCTCCGGGGTTTTTTGATATATTTTCTGGCAAAGGTCTAATACGAAGGCAGGAGAAACAGCATGCATGGTAAATTCGATGCGGGCCTCTGACGGAGACACTTTGGTAATACAAAAATCACGAATGTCTTCCCGGGATGCATCACAAAAAAACACCAGATCAAAATCTTTGATGAGATAAGCATCTTCGATGTTTAACTGGTAGTTTGAGTCGAAGGAAATATCCGGAAGATTTTGTTCTCTGACAAATTTCTCCAGTGCCTCGACAAAAGCAACACCCAGGCCGTCATCCTGCCGGCCCGGATTGCCATATCCATAGAAAAGGATTTTCATCATTTACGGCTTAATTTCTTTTCTTATCAATCAATTGATCTTTATTATCATACAACGATATTTCGAGGGGCATTTTCCCCAGAGCATGGGTAGCACAACTCAGGCAGGGGTCATAAGCCCGGATCGCCACTTCCACCGCATTCAGCATGCCTTCGGTGATTTTCTTCTGGCCGGTAAGGTATTCTTTGGCGACCTCTTCTATGGCCCTGTTCATCGGCTCATTATTGTTGGTGGTGGCTACGATCAGGTTAGCCATGGTGATCTGATCCTGATCATTGATCCGGTAATGGTGGAACAGGGTTCCCCGGGGTGCTTCCAGTAACCCTATGCCTTCATGTTGTTTGTTTCCTTTTACTACCAGGTTGTTTCCCTGCAGATCCGGATCATGAAGCAATTCCTTCATCATCTCAGCGGCATGTAGAATCTCGATCAAACGGGCCCAGTGCATGTGCATGGACATATTGTTGGGTTTGCCATGTGTATAAGCTTTGAATGCTTCAAACTCTTTTTGTGCCAGGGGGGAAGGGATGAAATCGATTGTATTAAGACGGGCCAGTGGTCCTACACGATACCATCCGTTCTTTTTGCCGTATTTCTTAAGGTATGGAAATTTCATATAGGTCCATGAGCGCACTTCTTCTCCTATATAATCCAGATAATCACGGTAATCCACATCATGAAGAATTACTTTTCCCTCAGCATCCACTGCACGGAGAACGCCGTGATACAGATCGAGCGCACCGTCTTTTCTTACCAGGCTCAGATGAGAAGAGGGAAAGGCAGCAAAATGATCTATCAGGTCTTTGTTTTTTTTATGATAATCCTTGAAAAAGTCCAAAGCGCCAAGAGACCAGTCAATCATCTGATCCACGTTGGGGAAAGCTTTTCCGTCGAGAAAGCGGTCCCGTTCTTCGATGGACAGATTTTTGTTGATTCCCCCCGGGATGGCTCCTGTGCCGTGAATCTTTTTTCCTGCCGTTGCTTCGATGACCTCCTGTCCGAATTTACGCATCAT
>CAYLJE010000150.1:0-5707 GCA_964383915.1 uncultured Rikenellaceae bacterium | reverse complement strand
ATTAAATACTGCGAAGATAATTTGAAAAGAGCCGTCGTATCGGTCACGAACGATCTGGTCACCGACCAGCGCGTGCACAAAGTCTGCCTGACACTGACGGAGATGGGCTTCCATGTGTTGCTGACAGGCAGAAAACTTCCGGAAAGCCCGGAGATGAATCCCCGGCCTTATGCCTGGAAAAGGATGAGACTGTTTTTCAGAAAAGGACCTCTTTTTTATGCATCTTATAATATACGGTTGTTTTTCTTCTTGCTGTTTCACAAGGCCGGTCTTCTGGTCTCTAATGATCTGGATACTCTGCCGGCTAATTTTCTCGTGGCTAAGATCAAAGATATCCCGCTGCACTATGATGCACATGAATATTTCACGGAAGTACCTGATTTGCAGGGACGTATTGCCCGAAAAGTGTGGCTGGTTTTTGAGCGGTATATTTTTCCGAAATTAAAAGATGTAACTACAGTAAGTCGCTCAATAGCACATGCTTATGAAAAAAAATATGGAGTCCCGGTGAAAATTGTGCGTAATCTGCCCATACGTGAGATGCCTGAAGTGGTGCCGGTACATAACGCAGAGTTAAGTGTTCCTTCTTATTATAAACTGGTGATCCTCCAGGGATCGGGTATCAACCGGGACAGGGGTGGGGAAGAGGCGGTGCTGGCTATGAAGTATGTAGAACATGCTGTCCTTTTAGTTGTCGGAGGGGGTGATGTTCTTCCTGACTTAAAACGAATGGCTGAAAGAAAAAACCTCAGAGACAGGGTGAAATTTATTCCCCGTCAGGATCGCAATAAACTCTATGCATATACTACAGCGGCCAGCATAGGTCTTTCTCTGGATAAAGATACGGCCCTGAATTATCGTTACAGTCTGCCCAATAAAATATTTGATTACATTCGCTGTGGCGTGCCGGTGTTGGCTTCTAACCTGCCGGAAGTGGCTGCTGTGGTCAGAGAATATGATGTGGGGCTGGTACTGGAAGATTATTCCGTTGAGGCCATTGCTGACGCTATAAACAAAATGTTGAGTGAAGATTATAAAAATCTGAAAGCGGAGAATTTGCGCAAGGCTTCCGACCAACTGACCTGGGACACTGAAGTGGAGATATTAAAAGAAATTTATCGGAGATATGTATGAGTATATCAGAGAAACACCTCCATATCATTTCGTTTGATGTTCCTTATCCTCCCGTGTATGGAGGGATCATAGATATTTTCTATAAAATCAGTACCTTGTGGAAAGCCGGGGTAAAAATTCATCTGCATTGTTTTATTTACGGGGACGGAAAGCCTGCCAGTGAGCTGAATAAGTATTGTATAGAAGTGAAATATTATCGCAGGAAAACGGGCGTGTTATCATTTCTCAGTCCTGTTCCATATATTATAAAAAGCCGGTTTTCCAAGGCATTGGAAAAGAGACTGATGGAAGATAACTATCCGGTGTTATGTGAGGGGATTCATACCTGTGGTATTGCAAGGAATCCTGCTTTCGGGGACCGGATGATCATTTTCCGGCCTGCCAATGTGGAGCATAAGTATTATGCGGGGCTGGCGAGAAGCGAAAAGCATTTTTTTAAATCATTCTTTTTCCGGATAGAAGCTGTCAAATTGAAAAAATGGGAAAAAAATCTCTCCGGAGTAACCCTGATCCTTCCCCTGTCGGATGAGGATGACAGCTATTTTAAAAAACATTTCCCCGGAAAGAAAACAGTCCTGATTTATGGGTTTCATCCTTTTGACAAGGTAGAGATTCAACCTGGGAAAGGAGAATATGCTCTTTTTCATGGGGACTTGTCGGTTGTAGATAATATTAAAGTGGCTATGTTTATTCTAGGGGAGGTAGTTCCCGGGATAAATATCCCGTTGGTTATTGCCGGAAAGAATCCACCGGGCCGACTGAAGAGAAAGATTGAGCACACCCGGGGAGTGATATTGGTTGAGAATCCACCGGATGATGAAATGAAGCGACTCATCCGGGAGGCTCATATTCATCTTATGTTGACTTTTCAGCGGACAGGGGTAAAATTAAAATGGTTGATCTCCCTGTTCAGGGGAAGACATATCATTGTGAACACTCCTATGCTTACGCTTGCCGGCATGGAAGGATGTTTGGAGATAGCTGACACAGGAGATAGGATAACGGAGTATATTAACCGGCTTGAAAAGAGAAATTTTGAAACATCAGATATAGAAAAACGTAAAAGATGTATGCCCGTGCTGTTGTTTAACCGGGAAAAGGGGAAGATATTATGTGACAATATATTTGGAGAATAAAGGTTTAGTTTTAACAGGAAATTCGTGTTATGTACGTCAAAATAAAAAAATATTTGTTTCGCTTGTCAGGATTGTTCAGGGTAGGAATTATTTTGCTGGTTTCTTTGTATATGCCTACAAGCTATGTGTCTGCTAAGGTCCCCCGTGGGTTTATCCGTAAGTATGAAGATGCTTTGAAAATTTCCCGGGAAAAGAAACAGGTTCTGATGATTGATTTTTATACCAAAGAGTGTTTCCCCAGCAAACAAATCGAACAGGAAGTTTACCGGTCAAAGCAATTTTTCCCTCTGGCAGACAGTATGGTCTGTGTAAAAGTGAACGGGGAAACGCCTGCAGGAAAAATACTCACTGAAAAATATCACATCACGGGATATCCAACCGTTTTGTTTGTTGATCCGGAGGGAAAGGAACTGGAGCGGATCACCAGTCAGGTTCCACTGAATTATTTTCTGGCAACGGTACGCCGTATTCTTGCAGGAAATGCCATCAGTCAGCTCGAAGGTCGTTTTCCGAAAAGAGTAGGGTACAGCGAGCTTTATTTATTATCCCTTTATTATGTGCGAAATGTCTTTGACAAGAAAAAGCTTGACCATTACTTTTCAGCATTTAGGAAAATGGATCCCGGGTATAAAAAGGATTCAACACAGGTGCTTACACGGTATGTTCTGCAGAAAGAATTACGTGCTGGCGTGTATAGTGCTGCCGGTGAGATAGAGTCGTTTGTATTTGATGTTCCCCAAGGAAATTCTTATAAGTTGGCTGTGTTATTGACAAAATATTATTTGAATATCAAAGATACGCAACGTGCCTGGGATTTTTTCTCGGGATATTATATGTTCAGGGAAAATAAAGCCCCTATCGAAGGTTTTTATCAGGAGTTACAGACCAAACTAGGTAAGAATCATTAAATCATCGATTTTTAAATACTACCGTTGGAGGAGCATCTGTTTTGGCTTTCCGCAGGAAAAAAACAAAGCCGTTCTTTTCACCGATTTTCTTAAACCAGGAATATCGTTTTGAGAATGCAACGGCTGTGGTATTCTTACAAATAATATATACCGGCTTATCAATATCTCCCTTTAACAGCCAGTCTTTGTTATAAGATTTTTTATTCTGTGGTTCTTTCTTTTTTGTATAAAAATAAACGGCATAACTTTTATAACCGTACGTATCAACATAGCAATCTTTGTCTGCCAGACTGCTAAAGAAGGTAATGGCTGCATTTTGTGAATATTGTTCTACCTTGGGGACAATGGCAATCATACTTATATTGGTGAATAACAAGGTGCTAACGAAGATTCCAATGATTTTCTGACGGTTATTTTTGAAGAAAATGATAGATCCGGTTACACCGAGCATCAGAATGAGTGGGATAAAAAACTCAAAACCGGACCAATGTACATTTGCCTGCAAATTTCCAATGGCAAAATGATCTTTGATCAGGCCGGAGGCGATCAGTTTATTCTTGTATAGCTCAATAAAAGTGAGCGCCATTACAACCATACCTAGTAAAAAAGAAACAATACACAGTGTGATCTTGATCCAGTTGTTAAAAATTTGTTTTTTCTCAATAATGCGGATGATAATATAAGCCGCCAGAAAAGTTATTGGAAAATAACACAGGGAGGAATAATGGACAATTTTTGTTTTGACAATCGTGAACAGGATGAGAACCACCCAAAAAAGAATGATCATCCAGTGCCTAAAGTCAGTTTGTATTTTTTGATCATCTTTATACTTCAGGAACCCCTTTAATGAAAAAATGGAAGCAGGGAAAACGCCGAAAAATAAAACGACAAAATGATAGAATAAAAACCCTCCGTGACCGGCATCTTCCTGTGAGAATAACCGGATCTGATAGTTGATGAACTCCATGATCAGGTGCCCATGCCCGCTGAGGATCTGGAGAATAAACCAAAAACCACCCGTTAAAGAAACCACGATTAGATAGAGTAATATCACTTTCCAGTTCAGATAGCTGCTATATGATCTGGTAATTACCATATAAATAAATACAGTCAGGAGGAAGATCAACAAGGCCACCGGTCCTTTCGTCAGGATACCCAACCCGATAAAAACAGCCGAAGAAACAATATAGATTAATTTATTTCGCTCATCCCAGAGAAAAAAATGATAAATCCCCAGAAAAATAAACAGATTGAACAAAGGATCGATGATTCCCGATTTAAAATAAAATTGGGGGAGGATAGATCCTGCATAAACCAGGGTCCATAGTAAACCAAATTTATAGTCATATAGTTTCCTGCCAATGTTATATAAGACCAGGAGTGTGATAATTCCGACCAGGGCATTGGGTAAACGGGCAGCAAAAGCATTGATGCTGAAAATATGCATACTTACAGCCTGTATCCAGATGAATAAAGGAGGCTTTTCCCAAAAGGGTAAAAAATTGATCTTCACCGTCAGGTAATCATGTGTCAGCAACATCTCCCGGGCCGACTCTGCGAAATTTATTTCATCCCAGTCAAACAAGTGAACATTTCCCAAAAAGGGAATAAACAAAAGGGCTCCAATCAACACTATACCAGTCTGGATGATAATATTTTTCTGTTGTTTTATCATTTTTTACGAAATAATATTGACCTTACTGACTGATCCAGTTTGGGATTTCTCCAGTTTTCTCCCCAGGCGAAAATAACCAGCGTAATGATGACACTGATGAGGGAACCAAAATAAATATCATTTAAAAAATGCTGGGAGAGGTACACCCTGGAGAAGGCGATGGCCAGAGCCAGGAAGAAAAAGAGCATTTGCCAGTATTTGTTTTTTATAATCAGCGCCAACAACAAAAAGATACCAAAAGCAGAGGCGCTGTGTCCTGACGGAAAAGTGTGGGAAGTGAGCATGGTAACACCATCCACAAGTTTTAAGTCATACTTCCCGGCGAAATAATGAATGGGCCTTACCATTTCCGGAAATATTATTCTTTTGAGAGATTGTACAATGATGGTGGTGGTCAGAACACTAAGTAAGCCTATTAAGAAATACCGGTATCTGATGAATAATAAGATCAGAATAAAGACAGCCACAGCCGTTCCGCCACCGAGTTGTGTGGCTAACTTAAAAAAGGAATTACAACAAGGAACCAGTGTCTTGTTTAAATAGATATGTATGGCAGGTTTGGAATACCGAACCAGAAAGAATCCTGCGGTCACCAGAAAAGTTCCGTAAAGGATGAGAAAGTATCTGACATTTTTTATTATCTGACGCATTGGCAGGTGTTTTTGATAAGCGTGTTTTAATACAATTTCTTGACGCATAAGAGCAACTTCTTTCTGTTTAAGAGTTTTGTTCTCATCCTTGCGTTTCTTGTTTTCTTCTTCAAGAGATTTTATTTTATCTTCATAGTTTTCAAATGCTGATTTCTTCTCAGCTTCTGATTTTAACCCAACTTGAGAATCATGCGTCATAAACAT
>CAYLJE010000149.1:0-5729 GCA_964383915.1 uncultured Rikenellaceae bacterium | reverse complement strand
GGGATTATTCGCGGGCAGACATCGACCGCATCTATGCTGAAAAAGAAACCCTGGAATCCACCAGAGAACTCTTAAAGATCAATAAAAAAGAGACCCTGGCAAAGATATTCACCGACAACCGTTACACAAAAAAGGACAATGTCTTTTTCTCAAAGGAATTCATGAAGGTGATCGAACAACAAGGGTTCAGGAACGATGAACGATGAACTGTGAACTGTGAACCGGGAAAAAGTTAAAGTGCGGGAAAGGTTTTTATTGGCTGTGGAGAAAAGGTGAGAGATCGATCTTTGTTTTGATGACTTTTTTTTCTTTTTTGATGATTCCGTAGATGAATTCTCCATCCGCTGTTTTCTCATAGGCTATGCCCTGACCGTAAGAGCCTGCAGCAATGGTTCCGATCCAATGGAGGGTAAACCCTTTGTCCGGAAACCGGAGAACATATATTTTATAGTTATCGTGTCCTGTACAAAGAATCAGGCCGTTATCCAGAATAACCCCGCCGGAATTGGTGCGGGTTCCGAATTCTTTCAGTAGCGCGGGGGGATAAATCCATGACTCCATCTGGCGCCATGTACTGTCAAACTTAACCAGGCGGCTCCAGGAATTGTCTTTGCCGGATTCGCTGCCTCTGCCGGTATAATGGCCAAAGGCTACATACCAATATCCTTCTTTTCGGTCGAGCCAGGTGGCAGATCCGTTCATGATCCCGAAACTGTGATTGCCAATGTGTGTTAAAGTCACGGGATCAAAGATTTCGATGGAACTGGCCATGGGGGATGCCGGATAGTTGGAGTTGCAGGCGTACAGTTTTCCGGAAAGTATGATCCCACTGTTCATATGGTGGAGGATAGAGTCTTTGTCTTCCCAGTTTGCCACCCTTTTTCCGTCAGGCTTACTATATTTTTGGATACTGCTGTTGTTGATCACATAAAAATAATTCTCATCTACCGCCACTCCCTGCCGGGAAAGGAGAACATCATAGCTCCGGGCAATATTGGCAGTGGGTTGTTGACAATATGAAGCATGCCATCCCGGGAGGAAAAGAAGAAGTGTGAAAAAATATTTTTGCATGATGTCTGAGTCGTGTAAAGGAGGAAAGTGATCAAAAAAGGTCAGGGCATTTGTAAATGCCCCGACCTGCTGGTTTTCGGGCTAAAATTATTATTTCTTTATAAATTTTGCTCTTTTCAGGGTGCCTTTCCCGTTTTGGACAGTAAGGATGTAAATACCTTTACTCAACTGTGTTACAGGGATGTTGGCAGCATGGTCCAGGTTTCTGATGGATAATACTTCAGCACCCGTGATTGAATAAATACGAACGGTATTGTCCGAACCTTCCATACGGATCTGCAGGATATCCCCGACAGGGTTGGGGTAGATCTGTACCTCATTCGTGAATTTGTTGACCTGGAAAACACCTTCAGGACTGTAGGTATTCCAACGGGGGTCTCCCAGTTGTGATCCGTCTGTTCCCGCCGTAGCTGAAGCACAGGTATCCGGAAAATCGAAGATATAGGGTGCGCCGGTAGTGTCGAACCAGGGTATACCCGGATCTTCTGGGCCCAGCAGCCAGTATTGGGTGACCACCTCAGTTTGTAATTTTGGCGGATTGACGAACGGAATGGACTCCACAATGTTAGTAACACTGTCATTGTTTTCTTTCATAAATGCCAGGGCGACAGAATCATAAATCTTATATGGAAGGATAGAGTCACCCCATATTGCAAGGTTGGTATAAGCGGTATCCAGGAAAAAATTGTTGTGATGGATTCTCACCTCCTGCGTATAGCCCTGATTGATATAATCCTGCCCCAAAGAATCAACAGTGATAATATATCTTCCATACGGGAAATCGGGAGATATACTAGAACCATAAAATCCGTAATTGTACACAATATTGTTATAGAGTTCGGCATGGATGACTTCCCCGATCTGGAAAACAGGTCCGCCCGCATTGAAGATGGTGTTGTTATTGATCCGGTAGTATCTCATGATCCCTCCGTCATCACGTGAGACGCGGTGTGTGAGGTTGTAGATGGTACAGTTCTCAATGATCACCGTATCGACATCATTGCCTCTGTCATCCACGACCCTTCCGTAACTGGGATAGGATGTTTTTCCGCAATTGGCAAGAATGCTGTTGTGTATGATCACAGAGCAGTTGGCAGCATCGATCCGGACGTAATTTTTGCCTTCGTTTGCCAGAATACAATCTTCGATGTCAATGAGCACATTGTCAGCGCTGGCACGGATCATTTTTTGGATCATTTTTCCCCCGAGGTCGGTGTCGGTGACATAAAGGCCCCGCAGATGAAGATCAGCTTTCATTTTAAAAGGCCTTTCGGATTCTCCTCCTGCACTAACACCGGGGACCAGTATGGGGCGATCGCCTTCCCCTTCTTCAGCCACAATTGTCAGAGGGAAATACGTTGAAAGTGTACCGCTCATAATGTACATCTTATTACGTTTCAGGACATAGATGGTATTGGTGTCCACACGTGCGCCGTCAGCAGTAGTGTCACCCATAATGACATTGTTGATGTTCCCGTAAGTTCCGTCATCAATAACGACGGTTCGTTGGGCCCGCAAGGGGTTGGAGAATGCTATAACAGCCAACAGGGCCATTACGGTCAATGAAGTTTTAAGAAAAGCGTTGAAATGTTTCATAATGGTACAATTTTTAAGTTAGAAATTAAAACATATATTTAAAGCCAAGATCTATGGACCAGCCATAATAATAGTATTCGAGGGGGAATGTCGGTGAACCTTCGTATTGTGCTTCGGGGGTGTTGGTTATATTGTTAAAATTAAAATATATTGTCATATTATTTTTGAACTTGTAATAGGTGTTGAAGTCCCATCTGAAGAATCCCTGTACGATCTGGTCAAACTCATGGCGTGTGCCGACGAATTGTGTATAATTTCCCTGGAAGGTCATGGATAAACGTGCAGAGAACCCTTTGCTTTCATAACCGACCGAGGCATTGGCGATATCGTCAGCCTGTCCGGGCAAATGGCCATCCCTGGTGGAATCAATAAAGACCAGTTCGGCATAGGGTGGGTAATCATAATATACATATTTTGTGACAAGTAAAGGAAAATGAGTGAGGGATTTCATGTGGGAATAGTTTGCATACAATGTGATGTTGCTGAAAGGTTTGGGAAGATACCGGAAGTTGGTTTGCAACTCGATCTCGATGCCTTTTACCCAGGAACCAGTGGGGTCATTCACGGGCGAAATGAGATAAGTCCCGTAAAAATCGCTTTCAGGGTTTGTGATTCTTTTTTTTCTGTTATAGATGGTGTTCTGTATGTCCTTATAGAATGCACCCACAGTAAAAAGTCCGAAGTTCCCATAAAAAGAGAGGAAAGCATCATAGTTCCATGAAGTGGTGATTTTCAGCTCGGGATTTCCCTTTTCCCAGACGGCATTATTCCCGTCATATCTTTCCCAGGGGACCAGATCAAAATAATTGGGTCGTGAGAGGCCTCTGGTGACGGCCAGACGTATATCGAACCATTTCAGGGGTTTTAATTTGAACTGGAACATGGGGAGAAGAGTGTAATATTGATTTTCTCCCGTTGTATCGACAATATGGGATACATCTTCGGTGCCGTCATCGCGGCGGATGGCTGTTCCGTAGATACTTTTATAGTTTGTGACAGTGTGTTCCATCCTCACACCTCCAAGCAACATGATCATACTGGTAAAGTTCATTTGCCCCATGATATAAGTAGAAGAAACCATTTCCGTAGTTTTATAATCTTCCAGCTCTTTTGCTTTGTTAACCGGATATTTCATATGATTCTTATTTGCAAATGCATCCAATTCCTTATTGTCGAGGACCGGGCCGAACCTGTAGGCATCTTTTCCCAGGAGTTTTGAAGAATCCGTGTACATAATAAAATTTGACATCAACACATAGTCATTACGGTCTCTTTCCCATTCAGAGGGGCTCATCGTCGCAATATTGTCGTTCAATACATGTCTTTCTCCCACATCCCTTTTTCTTTTTTCAGATCTGATTTTTGCTCCAAACTTCAGGTAGCCGGTTAACTGATCTGAAAAATGGAAGGGTTTTTTAATATCTAACTGACCGGAAATATTATGATCTTTCACGGTACTTGTGTCCCAATAATCTTTGTACCAGGTTGTTCTGTTCAGGTCGTTCTTAGCGCCTGCAGGGATCAGTTCCGGCCCCTGGTCTGTGATGAGATCTCCTGTGTAAGCACCTACTTCACGGAATCTGGCAGTATGGGAATAGGGGAGAAGGTTGTTTGTGAAAGAATAGGCTGTGCGCCACATCAGTTCAAATCCCTGCAAATGATGTATGCCGTTTAAACTGGCATTGATCATATTGGTATTTTGACGGGAATTTCTTATATCATAATCGTGGTATGCATTTGACACACCATACTTGTTCCTTAGTCTGATCTGATGCCTTTGTTGCAGGCTGTACAGGGCGTTGAACAGGATAGATCCATTATTGAGCTGGTAGTCAGCGGTCAGGTTGGCGCCATATCTGTTCCGGGTATCCTCTTTAGTGATCAGGTTGAGGTCATCGACACTATTGATAACAGAGCCATCCGCCCTTTCGCCTTCGAAGTTGTAAGATGCAGATATCCCGTCTGAGTTGCGTATGGCATGTTGTGTGGTCCCCAAGGCCAGTATTCCCAGTTTGTTATTAAGGAACCGGTTGCTTAACATCAGTACACCCCGGTACATCCCAAACTCTTTGGAGAGATTATTATAACTGGTATTTATATCCAATTTCCCATGTAATCCCCTGTCAGCTTTTTTAACGGAAAAGTTGACGGTGCCGCCCAGTGCATCCCCGTCGTTGTCCGGGGTGTTGGCTTTGAACACTTCTATACCTGAGAGGATATCGGAAGAGATCATACTCAGATCAACAGATCGGTTTTCGATATCTGTTGGCGAGATACGGGCCCCGTTAACAGTAATAAGACTGTATTTGGGTGACAGTCCCCTGATCACCACTTTCTGCCCTTCTCCTCCGTCGCGCTGTACGGAAATGCCCGGAAGTCTTCCGATGACGTCTGCGGCATTCTGGCTGGGTACCTCCTCAATACGCTCACGTGAGACCACATTGACAATCTTGTTGGATTTTAATTGTTCGTTGATAGCACTTGCCTGACCCCGGGCCTGAGCGGTAACAATAACCTCTTTACCCATGATAGTTTCACCATGTAAGGTCACATTTAAGATAATAGTTTTTCCGGCAGATATAGTTACCTCTTTTTCTACAGAGTGATATCCCAGAAAACTATATACGATGGTATATTTGCCGGGAAGCAGGTTGGAAAGGGTATAGATGCCTTCCGCGTCGGAGGTGGTACCGTGCGTCGTCCCTTTGATCAGAACAGTGGCGTACAGGAGGGATTCTTTTGAATCGGCATCGGTGATCCTGCCTTTTATCAGACCATATTTTTGAGCATTGACAGCAAAAGGCAATAAAAAGAACAGAAGACTAACAAAAAGAAATCTCATAATGATTACTATTGTCAATATGCAATATAATATTATATATCAAAATTAAAGAAAAAATGAATAAAATATATTTGGGGGAAGTAAAAGTTAAATGTTTGATAACATATTGTTAACACTCTTTGCTGCCTTGTCGGAAAACAGGTTTATTTAACCCATTGAAAATCCGGGGATTGTTCAAAGCAAGTCTGTTTGCATATAGTGTGGGAATAGCAATAAACTT
>CAYLJE010000148.1:0-5762 GCA_964383915.1 uncultured Rikenellaceae bacterium | reverse complement strand
TTAGTTAGTTAGTTAGTTAGTTAGTTAGTTAATTAATTTGTTAGTTAAATTTTTTTATCCAAATAAATACTTTTATCCCTCCGTGAAATTGACACATTACAACTATACTTTCCTCTCTCAATACAGAAGATAGTATTGTATTTAAAATGATATAACATAATGTTCACCTTTACATACAAATCCTCCTTTCAAGAAAATCCGTCAGTTTTGTTTATCTGAGGAAATATAATTATTCTTCTCCTTTCAGGATAAAAACTTTTTATCCCCACAAAAAAACACCACACCTGATATTTACCTTAAAAGTATGAAAAAAAAAATTGATTGTTACAAAATTTGCGGTGATTTATCTATCCATAAAAAGATGAGATGCATCATCAAATGATGTGAAAACACAAATACTTCCTATTGATTAATATCATATAACTGAAATTAAAAATTACGTAGATTTACGTCAAATAATTAAATATAATTACTATGAATATAAAAAAAATAGAACATATTGGCATAGCTGTAAAGAGTCTGGAAAAATCCAGAATATTTTATGAAAAGGTCTTGGGATTAAGTTGTTACCGTGAAGAAGTTGTTCCTGACCAAAAAGTAAAAACCGCCTTTTACCAGGTAGGAAATATAAAAATTGAATTGCTGGAAGCAACAGCACAAGACAGTCCCATTGCAACGTTTATTGAGAAAAAAGGAGAAGGAATGCACCATATTGCCTTTGAAACGAACGATCTTGAGAATAATCTAAAGATCATAGAAAAAAAAGGCATCCGTTTGATTGACAAACAACCCCGTCCGGGAACAGAGCAGTTACAGATAGCATTTTTACATCCCGGAGCAACCCATGGTGTACTGATCGAACTATGTGAACATCCGTACGAATGATTTGTAACATATTTTTATTCCGTTTTTCATTATACCTTTACATAAACAAAACAGGGCATAAATGGACAAAAGCAAGACATTGCGGGCCAATGCAGGAAATAAAGGAGATAATGTCAGGTCCGACTGTTATATTAACTTAAATCTGACACATAGGGGTGGTATCACCATTGATCTGCAGTCTAAAGTCAAGTCTATGTACGGCCGGCATATGGTCACACTCATCAACCGTGAATTAACTTTTTTTGATATCAGAAATGCAGAGATACAGATTATTGATGCAGGGGCATTGGATTTTGTATTAACAGCCCGTCTGGAAGCAGCCATTAAAAAACTGATAAATACAGATAAGGAATATCTCCCGGATTTTATTCCGGAAAACACATATGAAACACAACGGGACGCATTCCGTTTATCCAGACTGTATCTCCCGGGGAATACCCCGTCGCTGATGCTAAATGCCGGAATTCATAAGCCCAATGGAATTATATTGGATCTGGAAGATTCGGTCGCCCCCGTAAAAAAGGCGGAGGCCCGTATGTTGGTTCGCAATGCTCTGCGGCAGGTAAATTTTTATGGAGCAGAACGAATGGTACGTATCAATCCATTACCCGAAGGACTGGAAGATCTGAAATCGGTTGTTCTCCATCAGGTACATGTTATTCTTGTTCCCAAAGCGGAAAGATCTGAAGATATTCTGTTGATTGACCAAACCATTAAAGAGGCATTGCATCAATCAGGTCAGAAAAGGCAAATCTATCTGATGCCTATTATTGAAACTGCCAAAGGAGTCGAATATGCCTTTGATCTGGCTACAAGCTCTACCGCTGTGGTTGCGATGGCTATCGGACTGGAAGATTACACTGCCGATCTTGGAGTTTCCCGCACACCCGAAGGAAGAGAATCTTTCTATGCCCGCACCCGAATAGTAAATGCCTGTAAAGCAGCCGGTATTCAACCTATAGATTCAGTCTTTTCGGATGTTTCCGACCTGGATGGCCTGGAACAGACAGCCCGGGAGTCACGATCATTGGGTTATGAAGGGATGGGATGTATTCATCCACGGCAGATCCCGGTCATCCATCGTGCTTTTAGGCCAACATCTGAAGAGATAGAAAAAGCGACACACATTATGGAAGCATTTAAAAAAGCAAAAGAAAAAGGACTGGGTGTAGTATCTCTTGGAACCAAGATGATAGACCCCCCTGTGGTAAAAAGGGCCGAACGTATCGTTTACCTGGCCCGGCAGTTAAATATACCTGATGACAACAAATAAATAAAACCCGGAGAGAAATGACTCCTTATATATTAAAGAATAAACAATATACAGAAATAAAAAGATGACTTCACCAGGGAAAGATACATGGATACAAAATGCTGCAGGCCGGATGATTCCTCCTGAAATCAATGGAAAACCGGTTATTCCTTTTCAGGGAGTAGGAAAATACAAACCTCAGGGATACAAACATGCCCCACGTATCCCCACTAATATTGACTATCCTGAAGATGGGAACAAACAAGTAGCTACCCTGAAAGAAGCACTGATACGCGCAGGCTTGCATGACGGGATGACTATCTCAACACATCATCATTTCCGCAACGGGGATTATCTGGCCAACATGATCTTTGACATTGCTCATGCGATGGGGATAAAAGATCTGCGGTGGTTCCCTTCTGCCTCTTTTCCCTGTCAGGAATATCTGATTCCTTACCTCGAAGACGGGACTATCCATCATATTGAGGGGAGTATGAACGGTCCGCTGGGACGTTTTGCATCCCGGGGAAAAATGAAAGGTACTGGCATTTTGCGTTCTCATGGTGGCAGATATCAGGCTGTTCAGGATGGAGAAGTAAAAATAGATATTGCCGTTATCGGAGCTCCCTGTGCCGACCCTTTTGGAAATGCCAACGGATTGTATGGTCCTTCAGCCACCGGGCTGCTGGGTTTTGCCCTGGTTGACTCACAATATGCTGATAAAGTAATTGTTGTAACCGATCACATGGTTCCTTTTCCATGTGTTCCCTGGCAAATCCAGGGAAATTATGTCGATTACACGGTAGCAATAGATAAACTGGGCGATCCGAAACAAATTACCTCAGGCACTACACAAATCACCAGAAGCCCTGACAGGCTCTATCTGGCTGAACTGACAGCCCGGTTTTGCGATGTTGCCGGCATCATCCACGAAGGTTTTTCTTTTCAGACAGGTGCAGGGGGTACTTCCCTGGCCGTCGGAGAATATTTCAAGAAAATTATGAAAGAGAAGGGAATAAAAGCACGATTTGCCAGGGGGGGAAGTAATAAATACCTGGTCTCCATGCTCGAAGAAGGCCTCGTTGAATATATTCTCGATGGCCAGACTTTCGATCTGGCTGGCGTCCGGTCCATGGCCGAAAATCCCCGTCATGTCTGGACCAGTCCATTTACTTCTTATAATTACCACAGCAAAGGAAACTTTGCTGGCATGGTGGATGTGGTTATCCTGGGGGCTACGGAAGTGGATGTTCATTACAATGCCAACGTAGTCACCCATTCCGATGGATATCTGTTGCATGGTATCGGAGGCTGGCAGAATTGTCTTTTTTCCAAAACCGTCATTCTTCCTGTTCCTCTGTTTCGCGACCGTATCCCCATTGTTGTTGATAAGGTAACGACCCTCTGCGGTCCCGGAGAACTGATTGACGTCATTGTTACCGAAAGAGGCATTGCTATCAACCCGTTACGTACCGACCTGATTGAAAAAGTAAAAGACTCTGATCTTCCTGTAAAGTCCATTGAAGAACTAAAAGAAGAAGCCGAACGAATCTGTGGAAAACCGGATAAACCGGTGTTTGACGACCAGGTTATTGCCGCCATAAAATGGGTGGACGGAACGGTCATAGATGTAGTAAGAAAAGTAAAAAAGAAGAATGATCGATAATAGATGATCAATGAACCTTAAAAAATATGAGATTTTATTCAGGTTGTTGAATCCCTGTATGAAAAATCTCCTGACTTTGATTGTTTTCTTGAAAAAATCTGGTTTTTAACGTCTAAATAGAGTCTGTCTATAAAGTCAGTGTTTGATTCAGAATGTTCGAATTCAAGGCTTGCGAAGTTTTGAAAATCAAGGAGTTTACTTTTGTAAATGACTGTTTTCAAAACAAGCATAACGAAGAAATCGGACATTATGGACAAACACTAAATAGTCAAGAAATGAAACATCTATCTTTTATGGCTGCGTTTTTTCTGACAATCTCCCTCATTTTTTCTTCGTGTACAGGAAAAAGTGACAAAAAGAAGGTTGCAGACAAGCCCAACATCGTCTTCATTATGGCTGATGATTTGGGTTATGGAGAACCAGGCTGTTACGGTCAGGAGAAAATTCAAACTCCGAACATTGATAAACTGGCGGAGCAAGGCATGAGGTTTGTCAATTTTTATTCCGGCGCACCGGTATGTACCCCTGCCCGTTGTATGTTACTTACCGGAAGACATCCCGGTCATGCTCAGATACGGGGTAATAATGAGATGGCTTCCCGGGGGGATGTATGGGATTACATCAAAGCTTCGAAAGATCCGAACCTGGAAGGACAATTTCCGCTGAGAAAAGGAACACAAACCATTGGAATATTATTGCAATCTGCCGGATATAAAACAGCGTGCATAGGGAAATGGGGTCTGGGAGGCCCTCTCACGGACGGACGCCCCACCCAACAAGGATTTGATTTGTTTTTCGGTTATAACTGCCAACGTCAGGCACATACTCCCTCAAAGAATTTCCCGTTAAAAAAATATTGATGTGAAATAAGGGTTTAAGAATCGGAGCGTAGCGAAAATATCTTATCTGTCAGCATATTTATCAACCAGCTCTTCAGCAAGAGCAGCCGGACTGACTTTATTTATATCTATTATACCGGTAGCCTTAAAATTCCATGCTGCCTGTACGGCATCTACAAGTCGGGAACGAACAGCCCATATATAGGGAATCTTTTTCTCTCTTAATAACCGGTCAATGATCCGGGACCAGCCCTGACCTTTCAGTTCAAGAGACCCTATTTCATCGATTACGAGAACATCAGAACCATCCATCAGGGATTCCCATAAGATATCCTCTCCCCATCGTATTGTTTCCGGATAAAAAGAAAATTTCCCGGTATTTATCCTTCTCTTTTTCTTTCCTGCATAACCAAAAGGTTTTGATTCACCATCAGCTAAGGAAACCAGAGTGTATCCCTTTTTTTCTCCGTTCTTCATGAATCCTTCGGCAAAAAAGCCTGAAGGTTTTATGCCCCTTGCTTTCAGTTCTTCTGACAAACTCTTGAGAAAAGTGGGTTTCCCACTTCCTACAGGTCCTGTCACCAGGTAAATAACAGGATGACGTTCCATAGATCGGACAAAAGTCTCCAGTAAGCTTTCTGCTGAAGCTAACATACGCGTAATCACAGACCCCGTCCTACGGATTATATCCTGCGGACGGGAAAATTCTTCCATCAGGAAAGGTAAGAAAGAAAAAGCAAGACTCACAGAAAGATAGAGCTGTGCAAATCCTCTTTTAAATAATATAGTCCTGACAAATGGATTCCTAAACTCTACGCTGACAGCTGAGAAAGAAACCATCACCAATACAGCACGCAGACTCATCCGTAAACCGATAACCAGTCCTTCCCGGTAAAAAATATTACCCTTTTGTAAACCATTCCATACAACTGCCGCCAACAAAGTAATCACAATAAGTTGAATCCAGAAAAATGGTTTTTTCAAGTGTCTGACAGCACGTTTATATCGCCACAAACAAACCATTACATAGATAACCACAATGCCAGTAGCAACAGAAAAAGGCCAATGGGCCACAATCCATAACTGAACACTCAGAAGAATCAGATGGAAGATAAGCCAT
>CAYLJE010000147.1:0-5903 GCA_964383915.1 uncultured Rikenellaceae bacterium | reverse complement strand
ATTGCTATTTCCGGCGGTGGCCGGGTGGATTCAAGGGAGTACCTTCATTCAGCAAAATTACTGGGAGCTGAAAAAATATTTCAGAAACCTTTCAAAAAGGATGAAATTGTCAATGCTGTGAAGGAACTTCTCGTAAAATAATACCTTTAATCTCTATGACAAATACCTTCTTAGAAGTCCCCTTTAATTATTGAATTACTTTGTTCGGGTTTATGAGCGTGTTTTTTAGCATATAATGGTTATGTAATAATTGTATAAATTTGCATGAGATATTCTTATTTTAAAACAAAAAAATAACAAAATATGATTAAAAAGTTTGTATGGTTGTTTGTGGCCGGCTTTTTAAGTCTGCAGTATATGGTTTCTGCTGACGAAGGCAGGCTGATGCGGTTCCCGGATATTAGCGGAGACCAGGTTGTGTTTGCCTATGCAGGAGATTTGTATCTGGTGAGTTCACAGGGCGGAATGGCCCGGAGATTAACTACGAACAAAGGATATGAGTCGTTTCCACGGTTCTCGCCGGATGGGAAACGCATTGCTTTTACAGGACAGTATGATGGAAATACGGAAGTTTTTGTTATTCCGTCTGAAGGGGGTATTCCCAAACGTCTGACATACACCGCCACCTTGGGGCGAGACGACATTGGCGACCGCATGGGACCCAATAACATTGTGATGGGGTGGACCCCTGATGGTAAATATATTGTTTACCGTTCGCGTAGATATTCTTATAATTCTTTTGTAGGTGAGCTATTTATGGTTCCTGTTGAAGGAGGCTTGTCGAAAGAGCTGCCCCTGTCCAAAGGGGGATTTTGTTCTTTCTCTCCGGACGGGAAAAAGATGGCTTTTAACTGGGTGTTCCGGGAGTTCCGTACCTGGAAGTATTACACGGGAGGTATGGCTGACGATATCAGAATCGTGGATTTTGATACAAAAAAAGTAGAAAAAATTACCAATAATATCTATCAGGATATTTTTCCGATGTGGCTGGGGAATGAAATTTATTTCCTTTCTGACAGAGACCGTACCATGAATCTTTTTAGCTATGACCTCAATACCAAAGAGACAAAAAAACTGACGGATTTTACTGATTATGATATAAAATTTCCTGCTGCGGGGAAAAATTACATCGTTTACGAAAGGGGAGGTTACCTGTATAAGTATAATATTCATAACAACCAGATCGAACAAGTTCATGTCCGGATTGCCAATGATGAGAAGTGGAGCCGCAACCAATGGGAGGATACTTCCAAAAGCATTTCTGCCGCAGATCTTTCTCCCAATGGAGCACGGGTTTTGTTTAGTGCGCGTGGAGATATCTTTTCGGTACCTGCCAGGCATGGTATTACACTCAATTACACAAAATCGTGTAATGCCAACGACAGAAATGCTTCCTGGTCTCCGGATGGAAAGTATGTTGCTTATATCTCTGACCGGACAGGAGAGTTTGAGATTTATATGCAGAACCAGGACGGATTGGGTAACCCGGTGCAGCTTACCTTCAATTCAAATACGTATATCTTTGGCTTTATCTGGTCGCCAGACAGTAAAAAAATACTCTTTAATGATAAAAAACAGACGCTGAAATATGTGAATGTCGATACCAAAAAGGTAATCCAGGTGGACCAGTCGGATGAAGCACCGTGGTACAGTTATGACTGGTCTCCTGATAGTAGATGGATTACTTATGCCAAGGCCGAAAAAGGGATGACTAAAATCCGCCTGTATAATCTGGCAAACCAGAAATCATATGAGTTGACAGATGGCTGGTACAATTCTACCAGCCCGTCGTTCAGTACTGATGGAAAATATATTGTATTTACCTCGGCACGTGATTTTCATCCCTTATATAGTCAGGTGGAATGGAACTATGCTTACGAAAATATGAGCCGGATTTATCTGATTACATTGGCAAAATCAACACCGTCACCTTTTGCCCCGGAGAACGATGTGGTTAAAGTGTCGCCAGAGAAGGCTCAGGCTACAAAAGGCAGTAAGAAAGAAAAAAAAGAAAAGAAAGAAATCAAAGAACAAACCGGGAAGAAATCCCTGGTTATTGATCTGGATGGGATCAGGGATCGTATCATTTCTTTGCCGGTGAAGCCTGCCAACTATTATAATGTAAGTTGCACGGGAGATAAAGTTTATTATAACCGGGTTTCGTCCCTGGGAGGCGGTGTTGTCTTTGCACTTTATGACCTGAAAGGGAAAAAAGAATCCGAACTCGGCAAGGGAATTTTCTATACATTGTCTCCCAATCACAAGAAAATGTTGGTACGGCAGGGAAAAAAATATCAGGTTATTCCGCTGCCTTCCTCCAAAGTCAGGATTGATAAACCTGCTGATCTTTCCAATATGAAAGTTCTCGTGGATCATCATCAGGAATGGAAACAAATATTTAATGAAAGCTGGCGACAGATGCGCGACTTTTTCTATGCTCCGAATATGCACGGCCTGGACTGGGAAGCGATACATGACAAGTATGCTGTGTTGGTGCCCTATGTGAACCATCGTTCCGATCTGACTTACATTATAGGCGAGATGGTAGGGGAACTGAGCATCGGACATTCCTATGTGATCAATGGTGAGCGACCCATGCCTGAAAGAATACAAATGGGTTTACTTGGGGCCAGGCTGAGCAGGAATGCCAGCGGAAACTACCGGATTGATCATATTCTTAAAGGTGCCAACTGGAGCAAAACATTGCGTTCTCCTCTGACCGAGATGGGTGTAGATATGAAAGAAGGCGATTATATTATTGCTGTTAACGGACATCCTGTTCGTATGACGGATAATATTTACAAATTGCTGGTTGGTAAAGCCAATAAGCAAGTGGAATTGACGGTTAATAATAAACCTGAGTTGCAGGGCAGCCGTAAAGTGATCGTGGTCCCCATTGCAGATGAATCCCATTTGTATTATTATGACTGGGTAGAAAATAACATCAAAAAAGTCAATAAAGCTACAAATGGGGAAGTTGGTTATATCCATATTCCGGATATGGGACCGGAAGGTCTGAACGAATTTGTGAAACATTATTATCCGCAGTTACTTAAGAAGGGACTGATTATTGATGTCCGTGGTAATGGTGGCGGAAATGTATCTCCTATGATTATGGAACGTTTGTTACGAACCATTACCTATATTACCATGCATTCGGGCCAGAAAACCGGAGACGTAAACCCTGTGGGTACTTTTATCGGCCCCAAAGTAGCGCTTCTGGATAAATATTCCGCTTCCGACGGGGATCTGTTCCCATATCGTTTTAAATACCATAAATTAGGTAAACTGATCGGTACCCGTTCCTGGGGTGGAGTGGTTGGTTATAGTGGATCCATTCGGTTAATTGACGGAGGCTCGTTAATAACTCCCTCGTATGCTCCTTATGCTGCCAATGGTAGTGGGTGGATTATCGAAGGCCATGGTGTGGATCCCGATATAAGTATCGAAAATGATCCGGTACGTGAATATGAAGGGATTGATGACCAGTTGAATAAAGCCATCGAAGTGATGAAGGAAGAAGTAAAGAACTTCCATTATAAAATACCTCCCATACCCCCCTTTCCGGATAAAAGCGGGAAATAAAAAATAAGAAATGAAAACCTTAAGACTGCTCCTGCTGCCTTTTTTGATGTCTCTCTTTTCCGTAATAGCCCGTCCCCAATCTTCAGGAAAGAAACCCCTTACCCACGATGTTTATGATTCGTGGAAAAGTATCAAAGGAATCACCCTATCTCGTGATGGTCTCTGGACAAGCTATGAAATCAACCCGCAACAGGGCGACGGATGGCTTTATTTTTATAATGTAAAAAAGCAACTTCCGGATTCATTTCCACGTGGATATAATGCCCGCTTTTCTCCTTTATCAGAATACCTGGTGTTTAAAATTAAACCACAGTATCAGGTTATCAGAAAAGCAAAAAAAGAAAAAAAGAAAAAAGATGAACTGCCGAAAGATTCATTGGGTATTGTCCTGTTGAAGGACAAATCACTGATGAAAATTGCAAAAGTGAAGTCATTCGGTGTTGCGGAAGAAAACAGCAATTGGTTTTGGTATCGGAAAGAAAAAGTATATCCGGAAAAACCGGATTCGGCAGGCAAAAATTTTTCCGGGAAAGCAAAGGAAGCCTATAAAAAGCAGAAAAAGGAATATGATAAAAAGGTAAAAGAAATCAACAAAACCATAGGAACCGATTTGGTTGTGATGGATCCGTTGAAGGACAAGTTTCTGACCTGGCATGATGTTACAGGCCAGACGATCTCAAAAAACGGGAAGCGCATTGCGTTTATTGTGGAAAAGAAAGATTCCATGGAGTATTCTACCGTCTATGTTTTTGATACAGAGACTGAGAAAGAGAGGGTTATCCTGTCCCGGGAGGGAAAGTCAGTCCATTCCGATAAACTTACACTGAGCGGTAAAGGAGATCAGGTGGCATTTCTGTACACGGCTGACTCGGGGAATGCGAAGATATTTGATCTTTTCTATTGGAGGAAGGATCAGGATTCAGCAACCGTAGTGGTGGATACTTTGACAAAGGGACTACTTTCCGGCTGGAGCGTGAGCATTAACCGACAGCCTTATTTTTCTGAGGATGGAACCCGTCTCTTTTTCGGAACGGCACCCAAACCGGAGCCCGAACCCAAAGATACTTTACCGGATGACGAGAAATATCATGTGGATATCTGGAACTGGAAAGATCCCTATCTGCAGCCCATGCAGAAACTGCAGGCAGAGAGGGAGAAGAAAAGAACATGGCTGGCTTTGTGGTATCCGGGGGATAAAAAAATTGTGCAACTAGGGAATAAGAAGGTTCCGGAAGTCTCGGTGGCATTGAAGGGCAATGCGCCTTGGGCACTGGGGCGTTCCAACCTGCCATATCGCAAGCTGATCTCCTGGGAGGCGAACAGATATCAGAATATTTACCGGATCAACTTAAAAACCGGAGAAAAAGAGAAATTGCTGACAAAAGCTCCGTCGGCTGTATCTTTATCCCCGGAAGGGAACTACCTGGTGTGGTATCAGACGGCTGACAGTTGCTGGTATGCCTGGGATCTAAATACAGGGAAAGAGGTTAATCTGACCGGTAGCCTTCCGGTGGCTTTTTATAATGAGCGCCATGATACACCCAGTGATCCTTATCCCTATGGGCTCGGTGCATGGTATGACAATGACCGGTATTTTATCCTCTACGATATGTTTGATATATGGAAGATGGATCCTTCCGGTAAGGAAGAACCGGCATGTCTGACGAAAGGATATGGAAGAAAAAATCATCTTCAGTTTCGCAGACAGCTACTGGACAGGAAAAAAAAGACCATCAGCCCTTCTGAAAAATTGTTTCTGCATGCTTTCAATATGGATAGCAAGCAGTCTGGTTATTTTACGGTTTCTGCCGGAAAACAGGCGGTTCCCGTAAAACTGGTGCTGGATGATTATCAGTTTTCCTCCCTGATAAAACCGGAAAAAGCCAATGATCTTTTTTGGCGGAAGGAATCATTTGTGGCCTATCCTGAGCTATGGACAGGGGATATACATATGCATAAAGCCAGGAAGATTTCAGTTACCAATCCACAACAGAAAGATTACCTCTGGGGCACCGTAGAACTCGTAAACTGGCGTGCATTTGACGGGGAAAAACATCAGGGTCTTTTGTATAAACCTGAGAACTTTGATCCATCGAAGAAGTATCCCATGATTGTTTATTTTTATGAGCGCAGCTCTGACGGGATGCACCGCCATTGGGTGCCTGCCCCCAGTCGCTCTATCATCAACAGAACCATGTACACAAGTAATGGTTATCTTATTTTTGTACCCGATATCACCTACCAGGTGGGATATCCGGGACAAAGTGCCTATAAGGCTGTGGTCAGTGGGACACAGGCTATGGTAGAACGTTATCCTT
>CAYLJE010000146.1:0-5973 GCA_964383915.1 uncultured Rikenellaceae bacterium | reverse complement strand
CAAAATCCAATCTGCATGATGCCAGGAAAATGTTACAAGCCAGAATCAGACAATTGAAAAACAATAAAAAATACGGCTGATAATCTATGAGCAATTCTTTTGAAGATAAATGGTTCGATTCCGGGATAAGAAAAAAATATGATAACCATAAATTATCTCCCGATGATAAGATGTGGGAAAAAATCAATGCACATCTATCAGGAAATAATTCGGTCTATATCCTGCGTCAGATACGTAATCTGAAGATTGCTGTCGTTCTCCTTGCTGCAGCTCTTGCCGGTACTTTGATTTACTATGAAGTCAGAACGTCGGGGAAGGATATTCAAAGCATCGAATTATCGGGAAACAGCAGGACAGAGGAAAATTTACACAACCTGCAGCAGAACAACTTACCAAAACAGGATAAATCCGTTTTTAAAAAATCTGATCAGTCTGTATTCACAGACACATCTAAATTATCCTCTATCCCGACAGATTTAAATCCACTGGTAAATACAGTAGGTCAGGGATCCACACAAGTAAATAATCCTTCTGTTACCAATGCTTATTCCAACGTATCACCGGAGATATTGCACCAACGAGAGACCATAGATAAACTATCTGTGTCTTCAATGAGGCAGGTGGCTGGCCTAAGCTCCAATGAGCATATGGTTTTACATGACAAAATACGTTTAAAAGATTTTGAAGACAAAAATAAAAAACACGCAAGGGTAGTAAATCAAAAGAGAGAGAAGCTTCACACTGTACCCCTCCACATATTTAATCCGGAGCACCGAGAACCTTTAAGTATTATTTACTCCGAGACAGTAATTCCTCCCGGGATTAAAGTAACAGCTGGCAGAGGCTTCTTATCAGGCATTCTGAAATCCGAGACTCCTTTGAAAGGATATCAGGCACACACTCCCAACAGAAGATTTTCTTTTACACTTTATTTAAGTCCTGCCTATTCATACAGAATTTTAGCTGAGAACAAGGCATTTTCCATACCCACTTATGGTAAATCATATTTTAACAACAGAGACCAGGGAAATCTAACCTATTCTGCAGGAGCATTATTCACATACAGCATCTTTCCAAAATTTAGGATTAAACCGGGATTCTATTACTTTAACTACTTCTATAACTTCAAAACACAAGCCGGATATATTAATTATGATCAGAATTATAGTTGGTTATACACATCTGCAGGTATTCTGAACTTTAAAGCATATATGTCTGACACCTTATTACAGAATGCTCTATTAAATTCCAAAATGAGATTTACTTATCTCAGTATTCCTCTCAGTGTAGAATATGATCTTACATCCGCCGTATTTTTAAATATAGGTATGGATATGAGTTTCCTTATAGGTAAAGACTTTCAAATGCAGGCTATAGATTATTCTGGAAACTTTGATTTCCAGATGGAGGATATTCAAAAACTACATCCGTATAATGTAAATATGATGTTTGGCCTCGGGCTAAGACAAGCAATAAATAAAAATATGAGCATAATTATCAATCCTACCCTGCGTATTTCTCTGACAACATTGAATAACCAGGCACCCGTCAAATCTTATCCTTATGCCATGGGTTTAAATGCCGGGCTCAGATATTATTTTTAATCCGCCTTCGCATTCCGTTATGGAGGACGAGAAGAAATGGCTTACTTCCCCGACCCTCTGGGTCGGAAACAAATAATTCTTTGTGATGCCCCGGGGGCTTCCGCCCCGGGAAAGTTCATTCGTTTTAAACCCGGATTGCGCAATAGAGATTTCGAAAAAATCTTCTATTACGCGCCTGCCTCTAGTCGGGCAGGCAGGGCGTAGGCCGTACTGGGTTAATTTAGGTTAAAAATACTGATAATCCTCATCAAAAATTCCTCCGCAACCCAACCATTCTATTCTTTTTGTATCTTATATGTAGAAAACAACACAAAAAAGAACAGCATGAAAGATCAGCAAATTTTTAATTTTTTAACTCAAAAATCCAAAACGATGAAAACACGAATTTTAAGTTCAATGGGAGTTCTGGTGGCACTGGTCACCTTGTTCTCCCTGACAGGATGCATGAAAAACAGTGCAAAAAATGCATCATTGAAGATGACTGCCTCTTCAATGAAAACAAGAGGTGTACTGAAATCAGCAACGGTATCCGGTCCCTTACAATTGGCATCCGGGACACTAGCTATTTCAGAAGCGAATATAAACATAGCAAATCTGCAGATTGAAGAAAACTCCGGCAACGATGTGCAACAGCAGGTGGGTGATCAGCAACAGGGAGGGGCAGAAGATATCGGAGGAACTGAAGGAAAGGATAACGAAAAGAAAAACGAAGGCACGGAAACAGACACGGAAACAGGCAGTGAAGATATTTTGCTGGCAGGGCCTTTCACTCTGGATATAAGTGCCGGTGAAGCTGTCATTGACCAGGTGGATGTATATCCGGGTACGTTTAAAAAGGTAGACTTTACCTTTCAGCTTAATACCAATACTCCCTTCAACGGGCATAGCATTGCCATTACCGGAAACTATACGGCATCGGATGGTACCATAATTCCCGTCGTCTTATATTCCGATTTCGCAAAACAGGTTCAGCTTCCTTTGGCTAACGGAGGCGTGACGGTACCATCCAACTCCTCGGTTGCCATAACCATTGTATTTGATCTCAATAAATGGTTCGGAAACCTTGATCTTACGGGGGCAACAGTTACCGATGGAAAGATTGTAATCGACAGCCAAAACAATCCTTCATTGCTTGCAGCCTTCGAAGCCAATGTGGCAAGCAACATAGATGTCGATAACGAGTAATGAGCGGGATGGGGTTTTAATCTCAGGGACAAGAGCAATCTGTTCAGTAAACGGATTGCTCTTTTTTGCTTATTTTTAAAAACTTTATGCGCTTATTCAAAACATATCTGAATAAATCCATCTTTAAGAGAATCTTCTTATTAACGGTATTTTTTTTATTGTATGTTTCCTATACCAGGGCTCAGGATCCGGACTCTCATATCCGTCCATCTCATAATCTGGAGATATTTTATCAGAATGGATACGTTTTTCCCACCGATCCTTTTCTGAGAGGGTACAATGCAGTATCTGACGGGATTGACGCCTATCAGGCTTTCTCTTTACGTTTTTCCAAACAAACCATTGGCAATAAACTTTGGGAACAATTATATAAATATCCGGTCTGGGGAGGAGGGGTGTATGTGGCCGATTTCTTTAATCCGCAGGAAGTAGGGACTCCAATAGCTATATATGGGTTTTTTAATGCTCCTTTTAAGAGATGGGATAGGTGGTCTTTTAACTATACGCTGGGATTCGGACTGGCATTTAACTGGAAGCATTATGGCCCGACCAATATTTACAATGTTGCGGTTGGGGCTCCCTTTACCGTTTATATTGATGCCGGGATGAATATGGAATACCGGATTGCAGAAAAATGGAATGCCGCCCTGGGCTTTTCCCTGAGTCATTTTTCAAACGGGGCATTAAAGAGACCTAACAAAGGCATTAATACCGTGGCTCCAAGGATTAGCCTAATGTATCGATTTGGCGAGGGAAAAACGGTTTTTATCCGGCAGGATATCCCGAAATTTTCAGGAAGCAATGAATGGTTGTTTTCTGTTTTTGGCGGAAGTCAGAATATCCTGACGGACACTTCCAATATTACCCTGGAAGAAAAATATGAAGGGGTCTTTTTCCCCGTCTTTGGAATTCTAACCACTTATAACCGATACATTAGTTATAAATCAAAAATCGGCTTTGGGGTTTCAGTGTCCTATGACGGTTCGGTAAATGCAAAAATTGCTGTTGAAAACGGAGAACTGGAAGAAAAAGAGGCCCCGTTTGGGGAGAAATTACAAATAAGCATCTATCCTTCCTATTCGCTGGTTGTAAACAGGATTTCCGTAATCATACAGCCCGGCGTTTATTTATACCGGAAAAAATTCGCCCTCCAAACCCCTGTTTTCTATCAAAGAATAGGATTAAACTATCAGATCAATAACCACCTGACAGCCGGCATAAACCTCAGGGCTTATCATTTTCATGTATCCAATTATATTGAATGGAACGTCGGATACAGACTTCCCTGGTAATTTATAATTTTTTAACATTTAATCCGTATTTTCTTCAGATTTTCTTCAGATTCAGCGATATATCTTTGTCATGTTAAACAAATACGATAATCAGTCATGAAAACAGCCATTATCATCCCCACAAAAAATGAGGAAAAATATTTGCCGATGTTAGCTACGTCCATCAGGAAGCAGACTTACAAAAATTTCTTGGTTATCATAGCTGATGCATTTTCCACAGATAATACAAGAAAAATTGCCGAAAGTTATGGCTTCGTCGTAGTGGACGGAGGCATGCCTTTTGCCGGTCGCAACAACGGAGCCTCTGAAGCAATAAAAAGAGGATGTGATCCCCTCATTTTTATGGATGCAGATATTGTTTTGCCTCATCCATTTTTTTTGGAAAGAACCTTACAAGAGTTCAAGGCACGAAGTCTTGAATTAGCCGGGACCTTACAAACACCTTACGACACAAAGCAAATGATGAGTCTCAGACAATCCAGAAAAGTCATGCATAAAGCCATCTACTGGACATCCAATACCGGCATGCGACTCATGGAACATTCCAGAAAGCCCATGATGCAGGTATGTATGTTTGCGACAAAGCATGCTCACAAAATAATCGGAGGATTCAAACCCCTTGAATTTGGGGAAGATTCACAATATTCTTCAGAAGGCCGGATAAAAGGACTAAAATTTGGAATCCTGCGCTCAGGTGGAAAAGTATTTATCTCTCCCCGAAGATATGAAAAAAAAGGATTTATTAAAGCAGGAAATCTTTTCTTCCTGACAGGCATGATGTTTGGCCACCAATATTTTTATGGTAAAAGCAAACGAAAATATTTTGATTAGATGATCATGAAATTTTCTCGTGCAGCCTTGAATTTTAATAAGGAAATTCTTTTCGGAGAATTAGGAGCTATTGCCGGGGCGCAAGCTTTCGGCTATATCTCCTCAAAAACGGGTCATCCCCATTCTGTGACATCTACATTAGTCGTCATTGGAGCCATGGTTGGATCTGCATTATTTTATCTAACCGTGAGATTATATAATCAAAAAAAATCAAAAGCCTTTTCCCTGAAAAAATTTAGCACGGATCTTCTTTATTTTACTCCCATAGCGCTGATATTAACAATAGGGATCTATTATCCTTCCCTGTTCCTTTTTGAGCAGTATTTTTTAAAAAACTTACATGTCGTTATTTTATCAACTTTCCTGGCACAATCTCTTGCTTTTACTTTTTTCCTGACAGGAATCAATATTTACAGGATGATTTTAATAAAATCATTTAAGCGGAAGTTGTAACACATGAACATGCTACAGGATTCCTTCAGAATCAGAATATATTTTTGAATATTATTTATTAATCTTTTTTTTAATATTTATCTAAAATGAAAAAATCAACGTTCTTTTTAATCCTGTTATTGGGTATAAGGTTGCTTCATAATCAGACTTTTGCCCAAAAAGAAGGTTATGAAATGGAGCCAAAAATTCCAGCCAGTGTTTTAAAAGCATTCCAGGCAAAATTCCCGGCAGCAAAAAAGACAGATTGGAGTATGGAAGGGAAAACAGAATATGAAGCCAAATTTTCCGTGAACGGACAGCAAATGTCCGCAAATTTTTTAGCTAACGGAGAATGGAAAGAAACGGAATGGCGCATCTCCAGAAATAAATTGCCACAAAGTGTGTTGAATACATTAAAAAGTCAATTTAAAAACTATGATTTTGATAAAGCCGAAGTTTCTGACACACCTGAAAAGGGAAAAGTGTATGAAGTAAAACTTGAAAAAGAGAAATCGGCTATAGAGATAGTAATAAATGAAAATGGAAAAGTGTTGAAAAGAGAAAAATCAGGAGAAGAAAATGAATTACCTCGCAGCAAGCTGTCGAGGTATCACTATAGGAATCCTTCT
>CAYLJE010000145.1:0-5987 GCA_964383915.1 uncultured Rikenellaceae bacterium | reverse complement strand
TTTCAGGAGATAAATTCTGAATAACCATAACACTGGACGTTCCTTTTTTGCGGATGAAAGAAAAAACGATGGAGTCTGCGCTATTTATTAGTATTTCCATTTTGCCTCCTGCTGCCCCGTTCCATAATGCTTTCTGTTCTTTCTTTAGCTGGATAAGCTGGCGATAAAAAGGACTCCAGGATATTGTATCATTCCAGGAGATGGTATCTTTATCAAAGAAACGAAGCCGTTTATTTAATCCGGCTTCCTGGCCTGAATAGACCAGAGGCATCCCGGGAACCGTGAAATCCATAATGGCAAAAGCCTTTACCCCCTTGCCGTATCTTTCGAAAACAGTCCCGTTCCATGAATTTTCATCATGGTTGGTAATGCAGTTTAGCCGGTAAACATTCGTAGGATACGTCTTTTTCTGCTGCTTAAAATAATGAACCAGTGCAGATGCATTTTCTTTCCCCTGGGCGATATGTTTGGTCAGGTGCATCAACTCCCAGGCATAATTCATATCGAAAGCGTGTTTCAGTAAGGCAGTATGCTCTTCGTCTTCAGCTAACATAAATACAGGTTTGATAGATTGCAAGACCGTTCGGGCAGAGTCCCAGAAAGCGACCGGAATATGTCCCGGATAATCACAACGAAAGCCGTCGATGCCGGTTTTATTTACCCAGAAGACCATGGCATTGACCATCCCGGCCCATAGGTGGTGATTGGTATAATCAAGTTGGATCACATCGGTCCAGTCGTAAGGAGAGACAAAATTTCCTGTTGAATCATGTTCGTACCAATCGGGATGCTCCCTGGTCCAGCGATTGTCCCAGGCGGTGTGATTGGCCACCCAGTCGAGTAAGACGTGAAAACCCATGGCGTGAGCCTGTTTGACCAGGTGTTTTAAATCTTCGACCGTCCCATATTTTGGATTTGTAGTAAGATAATCCCTTATCGAATAGTAACTTCCCAGGGTCCCTTTCCGGTTTTTTTCACCGATGGGACAGACGGGCATCAGCCAGAGGACATCAACCCCCAACGCTTTCAAACGTGCCAGATGCGGTTCGAAGGCCCGGAATGTACCTTCAGGTGTAAATTGCCGGATATTTACTTCATACATAACAGCGTTCCGGCTCCACGTAGGGTGTACTACTGATGTCCGGAACGGTTTGTTGCTAGTTATTTCCGGCGAGTGTTTGCAAGAGAATAGAGCAAAGAAGATGATGCCTAACAGTACCGAAAATGAAAAATGAGAAAAATAAGGGGAAATGTCTCTCTTTTTCATACAGGTTAAATTAAATTTCTTATAAATATAAAAATAAATACTTTAAGTTTATACCCATGATTGATTCTATGGGGGAAAATATAGTTTTATCTATGCGGATTTGTCTTTGAGGGGCCCGTTGCATTGACTGTGTCTTAGTGTATGGGCGTAGGATATCATTTTTTCCGGACAGAATCGTGGATTGAGTAACAAAAAAACCGGGTGTGCAAAACCCGGTTTTTTGATGTGGTAAAAATGAACTGTTATACATTCCGATTGATGGCATTAAGATCCTTGAAGCCTTCGGTAAGCCGTTTGATAAATTGTTCTTCGCCGGCCCGCAGCCATTTCCTCGGATCATAGTGTTTTTTGTTGGGTTTATCTTCTCCTTCGGGATTTCCGATCTGACTCTGGAGATAATCTTTATACTGTTCGTAGTATCCTTTTACCCCATACCAGAAAGCCCACTGCATATCCGTGTCCAGGTTCATTTTTATCACTCCGTAAGAAATGGCCTCCTTAATCTTTGATTTTTCAGAACCGGACCCTCCGTGAAATACGAAATTTACGGGTTTTTCGCCAAGGTTGAATTTTTTCTGAATATATTTCTGGGAATTTTTCAGGATAATCGGTTCAAGGTGGACATTTCCCGGTTTATAAACTCCATGAACATTGCCAAATGAAGCTGCAATCGTGAAACGATTACTGATCTTACCTAATTCTTCATAAGCATAGCTGACATCTTCCGGCTGGGTATAAAGCTTTGCATTTTCGATACCACTATGATCCACACCATCCTCTTCTCCCCCGGTGCAACCCAGCTCAATCTCCAGGGTCATTCCGATTTTACTCATCCTTTCCAGATATTTTTTGCTGATCTCAATATTTTCTTCCAGAGGTTCGACTGAGAGGTCCAGCATATGAGAACTAAACAAGGGTTTGCCATGATCCTTGTAATATTTTTCACCATATTCCAGCATACCGTCCACCCAGGGAAGGAGTTTCTTTGCGCAGTGGTCGGTATGCAGAATCACTGGTACTCCGTAATGTTCGGCCAGCAAATGAATGTGTTGTGCTCCGGAAATAGATCCGAGAATGGCCCCGGTCTGACCTTCGGCCGGAAGACCTTTACCGGCATAAAAAGCAGCTCCTCCGTTGGAAAATTGGATAATGACCGGAGAGTTGACCTTGGCAGCTGTTTCCATAACGGCATTGACAGAATCGGTCCCTACTACATTGACTGCCGGTATTGCAAAATTGTTTGCTTTGGCATAAGCAAAAAGTTCGGTTACTTCGTCCCCGAACAATACGCCTGATCTGAATTTCTTTTGTCCCATAATAATTATTTTTAATGAATATTTTGCAAATGATAAATCAGCGTAAAATTAAAAACAAATCCAATATAAATGACTATAAGGATTATTTTTTTTCAGGGACAACCAGTTTTTCTCCAGGGGGTAATGTATAATTATCCGAATAGATTTTAAAAGATAAAACGGTCTTACCATAATTTTCAACAGAGATACCGGTATGTGAAATATGAAAATGGATGATATTAGTATGAAAACGGATTTGAAAACGGTAAGATTCCCACTGTGAAGGAATATGCGGTTCAAGATAAAGATTCCGGTTGCGTATTTTTAATCCTGCAAATCCTTCCACCAGTGCTAGCCAGGCTCCTGCCATACTGGTGATATGAAGTCCCTCGGATACTTCTTTGTTGTAATCATCCAGATCTAGTCTGGAGGTACGCAGGTATAAAGTATAGGCTTTATCCAGGTCCCCGATACGGGCTGCCAAAATAGAATGAATACAAGGAGAAAGAGAAGATTCATGCACAGTGCGGGATTCGTAGAAGTAAAAATTCTTACGAACGGTTTCCCTGGAAAAATGGTCTTCAAAAAAATAAAGACCCTGTAAAACATCCGCCTGTTTGATAAAACAGGAACGGAGAATATGATCCCAGGACCAGTGCTGGTTCAGGGGGAGAATAGCCGGATCGAGGGAATCCACCGTTTGTTGTTCCTTGTCCAGGTATCCTTCCTGCTGTAGAAAAATTTCTTTTTCTGCATCTTCAGGAAAATAAAGCCTGTTTGTAATTTCCAGCCAGCGGTGGGTTTCTTCCGGATCCCTGAATCCGGTTTTCCCGGTCAGTGTTTTCCATTTTTCAGGTGCGGCCTGTTTAATCTTTTCAATCGACTCTATGGTAAACAGAAAAGTCCACCGTGCAATATAGTTGGTGTACCAGTTATTGTTCACATTATTTTCATATTCATTGGGACCTGTAACTCCCAGGATGACATATTTTTGTTTGGGTACAGAAAAATCTACCCGCTGACTCCAAAACCGGGAAAGAGCGATCAATACTTCCAGACCGTAATCGATCAGATAACCGTAGTTTCCTGTATAACTGACATACTTATAGATCGCGTAAGCAATGGCTCCGTTCCGGTGGATCTCCTCAAAAGTAATTTCCCATTCGTTATGACATTCTTCTCCGTTCATAGTGACCATCGGATAAAGAGCAGCCCCACCGGAGAAACCAAGTTTTTCGGCATTTTCAATAGCTTTTCCCAAATGACGGTACCGGTATAACAACAGGTTGCGGGCAATCTCTTTTTTCCCTGAATACAGGAAATAGGGAAAAGCAAAGGCTTCTGTATCCCAATACGTACTGCCGCCATATTTTTCTCCTGTAAACCCTTTCGGACCAATATTCAGCCGTTCATCTTTTCCGGTATAAGTTTGCTGAAGCTGAAAGATATTAAACCGGATACCCTGTTGGGCTGCCAGGTCTCCCTGAATAATAAAGTCTTTTTCTTGCCAAAGTCTTGCCCATGACTGCCGGTGTGCTTCCAGCATTTTTTCAAATCCTGCCAGAAAAATGGTATTCAGTTTATCCCAGGTGGCTTGTTGTATCTGTTCTTTCCTGTAATACAGAGAGGATAAAATGGCTGCATATTTATAAATGATCAGCTCATCTTTCGGTGCGGTTTTTACGACGTATTTGCGCTCTATATATTTGGTGTGGTTGATCCAGTTTCCTGCCGGATCGATCTTTACTTTATTTTTTTCTACCTGGCACAGGATCCCGGTGCTCACTCTGAAATCGAGTTTTTTTGTTTTTACCAGTATAATGCCACTATCATCTTTTATTTCCCGGTTTTCTTCTTCCCAAAACTTTTCACCGTAATTGGATTCTTCGTTTTTTACATCGGCATCCAGGTAAGGAAGCAATGTAATGACAACAGGCTTGTTTACCGTCCGGAGCTTATATTTAATAGCGCCGGTTTCATCGTCGGCCATGCTCAAAAAACGGATGACGGATACTTCAACCTGTTTATTTCCGGGGAAATGTGCGATAAATGTACGTTTCAGGAGCCCTTCTTTCATATCGAGAGTACGTATAAATCCGGATACCGAAATTTTAGCCAGATCAAGTAGCATTCCATCTATATGAATATGGATACCAATCCAGTTCGGAGCATTTAATATTTTGGCAAAATATTCGGGATAACCGTTTTTCCACCATCCTACCCTGGTTTTGTCGGGGTAATATATTCCGGCCAGGTAATGTCCTTGTAGAGTATCTCCGGAAAAATCTTCCTCGAAATTTCCTCGCTGGCCCATCTTCCCGTTACCCAGGCTGAAAATGCTTTCAGATGACCGGTTGTTTTCAGGATCAAAATTATTATCTGTAATTTTCCACTCGTCCGGTATAAATTTATGGTCATTCATTTTTCCGGTAGTCATATTTTTTATGATTTTTGTTTTTTCCTCCTTTTAGGGTCATCTACATCGTTTACCCAAAATACCAGCAGTGCAGCTAATATCATGGATATTCCTCCCAGAACCAATGCATAAATAGCCTGATCGGCAAAGAGGTGCCGGACAAAGAAACCCAACACACTGGCTGCAAGTATTTGCGGTATAACAATAAAAAAATTAAAAATACCCATATAAGTCCCCATCTTTTCAGGAGGTAATGAACCGGTCAGGATAGCGTAAGGCATGGAAAGAATACTGGCCCAGGCAATGCCGACCCCAATCATGGGCAGAAGCAACAGGTAGGGATTGTGAAAGAAATAAATAGACGCAAGTCCCAGTCCGCCGGAAAACAAAGCCAGGGAATGTGTCATCTTTCTTCCTGTATATTTAGCCAAAACAGGTAGTAGAAAAGCTATCAGCGCCGCAAAACCGTTGTAAAAGGCAAACAGTATGCCGACCCAATTGGCTCCTTTGTTATAAAGGACGGAGGAAGTATCCTGGGTACCGTATATATGACTGGTAATGCCGGCAGTAGTATATATCCACATGGCAAACAAAGCAAACCACGAAAAAAACTGTACCACCGCCAGTTGCTTCATAGTAGGAGGCATCGAGGCGAGGTCGGTTAAAACAATGACCAGCCCGTTGTCTTTATGAAAAGTCAGTTTATACAGGCCGGCAATTAGTAACAATACTCCGTAAGCAGCAAGGCCAATGGACAGAATGTATACCTCCGCTTCGGCATGTACACACCATGTCAACAAGCTTAGCAGAAAACCTCCCAAAATCCATAATAAACCATTCTTGTAGAATGCAGGAACATTGGTTTCTTCTTTTTCTCTATGGTCTTTCTTGTTCTCCTGTAAAGCAGCCTGTTCATTAAACTTCTTCATCTCTTCGGGCGAATATTCCCGTGTGGTAATTACTGTCCACAGAACGGATAGAAGAAAGACACTTCCCCCAATATAAAAAG
>CAYLJE010000144.1:0-6091 GCA_964383915.1 uncultured Rikenellaceae bacterium | reverse complement strand
CTTCGTTGTTGAGGAAGAAGGGGGCTGGACCGGGAATCCATCATTAATGGATATTATTAATGAAAGGCCCCGGATTTTAAAAACCACCGGATACTAGCATAACCCATTTATAGGAGAAAACGAGTAATGAAAAAAACATATTTGGTAGTATTAAAATTAATCTTGAATCCTTAAAATAATGGAGAAATATTATGAAAAAGCGTAAATTTTTATTCGGAGCTATTAGAGTATCGACTTCCAGCCCTTGCAGAATACCCCGGAGATCCTATTCAAAATGGATAGGATTGGTTTTTGTGATGTTGTGTGCAATGCAAACGGGGGGATTAAGTAAGGAGTTTTATGTAGCAACCAACGGTGATGATCAAAATCCGGTCACTAAAGACTACACGATTCGGAATAACGTTTCCTTTGACGAAAAAGCGGCGACTGTGTCTTTCCCTGAACGAAAGGCCCTGCCCATGAAATTCCATAATCCGGTTATTCCGGGTTTTTATCCCGACCCAAGTATCTGCCGTGTCGGGGATGACTTCTATCTTGCCAACAGTAGTTTCGAGTATTTTCCAGGGGTGCCGGTTTTTCACAGCCGGGACCTGGTACATTGGCAGCAAATCGGTTATTGTCTGACCCGAAAAAGCCAGATACCTCTGGAGAAGGCGCCAAACACCGGTGGCATCTGGGCGCCAACCCTACGATATCATAACGGAACTTTTTATATGATAACCAGAAATGTAACACACAAGGGCGTTTTTTACGTGCATACACGAAATCCGTCCGGGGAGTGGTCCGAGCCCATCTGGCTGGACGAATCGTACGGTGATCCGTCCTTGTTCTTCGATGACGACGGGGTGGTGTATTACACCGGTTGCGACAGCATCGGTATTGTTCAAAAAGAGATAGACATAAATACCGGTAAATCTTTGACGGGTACGAGGCACATATGGCCAGGCACCGGGGGAAGATATCCTGAAGGTCCGCATCTCTACAAAATAGACGGCCGGTACTTTCTTATGATCGCGGAGGGAGGATCGGAATATCACCACATGGAAACAATCGCGAGAAGCAACAATCCGTGGGGGCCATTTGAAAGCTGCCTGCACAATCCAATACTGACACACAAAGATTACTGCAGTAGTCTCATCCAGTGTACCGGTCATGGCGATCTGATCCAGGCGCAAAATGGCAGTTGGTGGATGGTTTTTCTCGGAAACCGCCCGGGTAGTGGACGGTGTCGGTGTTCCCAATTGGGACGGGAAACGTTTCTTACGCCGGTTTCATGGACGAATGACGGATGGCCCGTCGTCGGCAACAACGGCAAAGTCGCGTTGGAAATGGAAGCGGAATGTCTTCCCACTGTTCTATGGAAGCAGGCAAACATACGGGATAATTTCGATGGGCCGGAATTGCGGTTATGCTGGAATTTCCTGAGAAATCCTCACGACGAGGACTGGTCATTGTCGGAACGTCCGGGCTGGCTTCAGCTTAATGGTTCAGCAGTCGGTCTCGACGACCGGGATTCTCCCGCTTTTATCGGACGCCGCCAGCAGCATTTCGACTGTGAGGTCTCTACGCTTCTGGACTTCAATCCTCAAAAAGATCACGAAGAGGCCGGGCTGACTGTGCGGATGAACGAGCAAAACCATTACGAAATTGCCGTAACGCATCTTGAAGGTGAGCGATGCGTAATCGTTCGTCGCCGGATTGCAGGTCTTTCCGTGGTGGTTGCGCACGACAAAATCGGCCCGGGTCAGGTCAAACTGAGTATCAAGGCCGACAGGAATATGTACTATCTATCCTATACTATGGAAGATGGAGAACATAGAATGCTTGCCCGGGGAGGAGCCCGGTATCTATCGTCAGAAATAGCCGGAGGTTATACAGGGGTGTATTTCGCAATGTATGCTACCGGTCATGGGAAACGTAATACCACTCCCGCGTATTTTGATTGGTTTGACTATATGCCATTGAATGATTGAACTAACAAACCAGAAGAAAAATATGACCAAATATATCAAATTGTTTTTTGCTGTTTTTCTGTTATTGTCTTTCCTGTTGATCGTAAGTTGTAGAGATCAAGAGAAAATTAATAAAAGGCCATGGCGAACGGATGCGCTTTTATACAGTGAAAGTTTTAACTATAATATACAGGATTTTGGCGCAAAGACAGGGGAGAATGTGATAAATACTGATGCTATTCAAAAGGCTGTTGATAAATGCACAGCACAAGGAGGTGGAATAGTGCAGATACCTGCAGGTAAATATGTTACCGGAACAATTATTTTAAAAGATAATGTTACGCTTAATATAGCGGCGGGCGCCGAATTGTTGGGTAGCCTTAATATAAAAGACTATACCGGGAAAGTACAAACATCAGTGGAAGCACCTTCGTTTAGCCGGTGTTTAATTTATGCCGAAAAGGCAAAGAATGTAACTATCTCAGGTATGGGAACTATTAACGGGAGGGGGTTCCCTCGTTATTTCAAAAAAAAGCGTCCCATGTTAATGCGTTTTATCGAGTGTAAAAATCTGCATATTAAAGATGTAACTTTAAAAAATGCCGGCTCATGGAACACTCATTTGGTATTTTGTGACCAGGTGAGATTTGATAATGCAAATATTCATAACAGAATTCAGCCCAATAATGATGGGATTGATTTTAACGGATGTAGTAATGTGATGATTTCAGGTTGCATAATAGATAGTCATGATGATGCTATTTGTGGTAAAAGTACGTCAACAACCCACCCCTGCGAAAACATTATAGTTGATCATTGTATTATGTCCAGTGATTGTTCCGGATTTAAACTGGGCACTTCTTCACGGGGAATATACAACAATATCACTGTTTCCAACTGTGTGATGAAGAATTGCAGGATGAGTGCTATTAAGCTGCTTTGTGTGGATGGAGGCTCTATAAATAATATTAGTTTTTCAAACATTGTTATGGACAGTGTAGAAGGCCCTCTGTTTATTCGACTGGGTGCAAGGGGAAAACTGTACAAAAAAGCCAAAGAACAAGATTATAGCGCTACAGGTATAGACGCTATCTCCTCAACTCCTGTTGGCACTATTAAAAATATTATGTTTAGTAATATTCAAGCCGGTGTAGTTGAAACTGATACAGCTAGGGCAGGGATGTTAATAACAGGCATAAAAGGGCATTATATTGAGAATGTCACTTTTAACAATGTACATGTTCTTTATCCCGGGGGTGGTACGGTAAAACAAGCTTTACGACATGTTCCCGGGCTGGCAAAAGTATATCCGGAGAAAGCCTGGTTTGGTATATTACCTGCTTACGGTTTGTATGCCCGTCATATCAAAAATATGACATTGAATAATGTTAGTTTTGATTTTGTTAGCCCGGAGATGCGACCATCCATGTTTTTTTTAGATGCAATAGGTCTGGAATTTTTCCATTTTAAGGCAAAAGCTTCAGATAATCACACAAGTTTGATTAAATTTGAAGATGTATCTGATGCTCTTTTTCAAAATTGTCTGAGCAAAGGCCATGCCGATAGTTACGTGGAGATAAAAGATGATAATTGTAGCAATATTCGTTTGTTATCCAATGATTTTAGTCAAGTCGCCAGGCCTGTTAAACTTAAGAAAGGTGTTGTTGTCAAAAATTTAAAGGTTCAATATAACCTATCGCAGTAAACTGCAATTAAAAAACCAAACCGCCGGTTACGCTAATTTCGCTAATTGGAAATAATAATTAAAAAATTAGGAGAAAAATGAAAATGAGCCGAAAAACCTTACTAAATATACCGTATTTCTTTTTTGCGGTACTGTTGTTAGTTGCTGTTCAAGCATGCACCGCGAAAAGTCAGAACAGTATTAGCCTTAGTTGTAAAGAGGACAATGACCTTTACCTTACATTAAAAGAAAACAAGATAGCTTGTGCTCGGTATAATACTCCGGAAGAGGCGATAAACAATGCCGGGGATGGGTCCGGTGTCTTGATATTAGCCGATGGCTATCCTGAAAAAACTACTGAGATTGCTGCTTCACTTTACGAGAAAGCACATAGTAAAAAACTGAGGCTATATGTCGAATATCCGTCTTATTTGCCGGGTCTGACAATGGCACCACCTCGCACTACATTATTGGAACGTGTAGTGGTTTCTACAGATGCGATCGAAAATTTGACAAAGATGCAAATATTGGCTTTGCATGATTGTAATTATATCCCTATTTCGGTAGAAAACCCTCTTCTTGTAGTAAGTAAAGTTGCGGGGTTCGACCATGCTATTTATGGTTTAGATAAAGATGCAAATACCGGAGCAATCTTATTCGAACAACCCGCCAAAAGATTGTTGGTATCAACAACTAAACTGAGCCAATTTGTTTCAGCACGTTATGCGCCGAAAGAGGCGATGCAAGCAATATGGGCATATATTTTAGATTGGTTAGAGGGTGATAAGGCTCCAACTCGACTACTTGATTGGACACCTACTGTTCGTCCATCATATACACGTGAACAAAAGCTTCCAACGAATGCTGCTCGTTTAGCTATCCAACGAGGAGTAGATTGGTACACGGAAGCCAAAATGCTTCTTAATGAGCAAGGTTGGGAGGAATATAAACAGTTATGGAAGCTGAATGATTCGAATATGTTGACTACTGTGGTACCAGTAAATAATATAGCCCCTCAACCCAAAGCACAAGTTGGTGACGGAAGTTTCGGAGTCTTGGAAGGAATACCTTCACGGGTTCACTTGAATGGTAGTCAACCGACTCGTTGGTGGCTTCGCAGCGATTGTAATGGAGAAAGCTCCTTAGCATTTGCACTTAGGTGGAAAATGGATGATGATTACCGTAGTAAGTTGATTGCCGGAAATTTGTTAGACTGGGTTTATTTCCGTTCCGGATTGTTTCAAAAAGATTCAAGCAAAGCAAATTATGGGCTCCTTTTTTGGGCACCCGGAAATGTAAACTATCTCTTTCATGATAATGATATTAAGGCGATTCTCGGCTGTATAGGAACTTCGGGGATACTAAATACAGACCGATGGGACGAAGTGCTTGTTAAGAATATCCTGGGAAATTTTAGGACAACGGGGGTAAACGGATTCCGATGTTGTTTATTATTTAATCACGATCTGCTTCGTGATGGTTGGCAGAGCTACTGGAATAGGGATACTATTCTGTTGCAGCCTCACTACGAAGCCTGGATTTGGTCTTCATATCTATGGCTATATGATAAGACCCAATGGAAGCCCCTTTTAGAGAAGACACGAAAGGGAATAAGTATGATGATGAAAGCGTATCCCAAAGACTGGAAATGGACTAATGGAATTCAGCAAGAGCGAGGGCGAATGCTCCTTCCCTTAGCGTGGCTGATCAGGGTAGATGACCGTCCTGAATATCGTGCATGGTTAAAACAAATAGCTAATGATATCGAAAAATGTCAAGATAAGTCGGGGGCAATCCGGGAAGAACTTGGTGCTTTAGATCATGCAGCAGATAATCTTGGTCCTCCAAGATCAAATGCAGAATATGGTAGAATAGGGGATACTCCTTTGATACAAGAGAACGGAGATTGTGTATCCGACCTGTTATACACCTGTAACTTTACCTTTTTAGGTCTCCATGAGGCATACGCGGCAACGGGAGATGAGCAATACAAAAGGATGGCTGATAGACTTGCAGATTTTCTTATTCGTATCCAGATACGAAGCGAAAAACATAGCGAGTTGGATGGTGGTTGGTTCCGTGCTTTCGATTACCGACGTTGGGAATATTTTGGGTCCAATACTGATGTCGGATGGGGAGCTTGGTGTATTGAAACGGGATGGACTCAAGGATGGATACCCACCGTTCTTGCCATGCGGGAACTGAATATAAATCTTTGGGATATTACCCAAAATAGTAAGGTGGAGAAACACTTTGAGCGTATCCGCAGGCAAATGATACCTGATGAAATAAATCTTAATAAAGGATTCATCCCAGGAAATTACCGGGCAAATTTTAACAAGTTTAAAAAAGAGGAAAACTAAAATGAAAACATTTGTTAAATTATCAGTTGCTTTATTGTTATCTCTAACCTTCGCGTGTAACTATTCGGTTCAGAAAGAATTTTATATATCAC
>CAYLJE010000143.1:0-6118 GCA_964383915.1 uncultured Rikenellaceae bacterium | reverse complement strand
GTTTTTATCATTCCGGAAGGGATTTCTTATTTCCCACTTAACCGGCCGCATAGCTTTTCAGGCAATCTTCCACATGATCCTGGATGTCAAAAATATTATGAAGCTGTAATAGTTTAAACAACTCCATTACTTCATCAGAAACATCGCATATCTTTAAAAAACCATATTTGTTATTGGCTGTTTTCATCAACGATAACAACACACCAAATCCCGAACTGTCCACATATTTTATACCTTTCAGGCTCAGAATCAGTTTTGTGTTTGGCGTTTTAAACAAAGCATTCAATTGTTGTTTTGCCTCGTCGGTGATCAAAGCATTAAATTTTTTTACGTTATCCTTGAAATAGACAATGGTTGTATTGTCTTTATTTTCTATATTGAAAAGGTCCATAGTTTATTGTATATCATATTGTTAATATAATCCTTTCAATTCATCAACAGCATTTTGGGTATCATTTATAAAGCGTTGGATGTAGCCTGCGTATTTTTCAATGGATTTTCCTTCTCTGGCTGATATTTCAATATCTTTCAACATGTCGGCGAGATCATGCATTCCCATAATGGCTACTGATGATTTTGCTTTGTGGGCCAACAGGCCCAGATTCGTCCAGTCTTTTTTTTCGTAATAATCCTGCATCTCTGTCACGAAGGCCGGAATCTGTCCAATAAAAACTTCAATCATTTCTTTGATAATAGCCGGATCATCCCCTGACATATTTTTAAGATATTCCAGATTTACAAAATTAAGTTTCTTTTCATCAGCCATAGCATTGAGAATTTATTATTTCAAATATGCAAAAAAACTCCCCAAAATAAAAACAAATAGGGTTATCTTTCCGTAAAAATAAAAAATAAATTATTTTCGTTGTATTATTTATAAAATTGTTGTCATGAACCGGATAAAAAGATTTGCTCTTTTGTTTTTTTTATCTCTTTTTCTGTTTGTTCCTCTTTTTTCACAAACATTTGTGCATATAAATAAGGAGGAATTCAAAGTACAGGATGCAGGCTTCCGGGAAGCTTGGCAACATATCCTGAATGGCGACAAATATTTTCGAAAAGGTCCCGGCACTTATCCGGTTGCCCTGGCCGAATATCTGGAAGCAAACAGATACAACCGGTATGATCCGTTCCTGAATTATAAAATCGGGATATGTTATCTTTTTACGGATCATAAAAAAGAGGCATTGCATTACCTGTCGATTGCTTATGAAGCCAATAAAGAAGTGACGCCGGACATTCATTATTTTTTAGGTCTTGCTTATCAATATCACTACAATTTTGCGAAGGCAGCGACCGAATACCGTACCTTTCTGGATCAGGCCGGTAAAAAAGAGATGAAACTTCTTGGGGACAAGGCGCAGAAGCATATTGCCGAATGTTCGAACGGGGAAGTCTTTCTTCGTGATACGCTCCGGATGAAGATTACAGACCTCGGACCGGCTGTAAACTCCCCTTATGATGATTATAAAACGGTTATTAGTTCTACGGGGAAACACCTGTTTTTTACCTCGAGACGACCGATTTCAGCAAAACAGATGCCCAACCGTTACGACAATAAGTTTGAAGAAGATATTTATCAGAGTTTTCGCGATCAAAAGGGATGGGAACCGGCCCAGACTATGAAAAAACCGCTGAACTCCAAATATAATGATGCGGCGCTTGCCCTGTCCCCCGATAATAATCAGCTTTTTATTTACCGTGGAAATAAAAAAAACGGGAATATTTTGGTCAGTGAGAACATTAACGGAGCATGGAGCAAACCGTTTTCCGCTTCTTCCAGGATCAATTCGAAATGGCAGGAAACATCCATTACTGCTACCGCTGACAGCAATGCCGTTTATTTTGTTTCAAATAATAAAAAGAAAAGTCTTGGTGGAAAGGATATTTTTGTGATCCGGCGCCAGGAAAACGGAAGGTGGAACAAACCGGAAAACCTGGATTCTCTGATCAACACCCCTTATGATGAGGAAAGTCCTTATGTGACGCCTGATGGGAAAACCCTCTATTTTTGTTCTCAGGGACATAATTCCATGGGTGGTTATGATGTATTTAAGTCCGTACTGGGGCCGGATGGACAGTGGATGGCTCCGGTAAATCTTGGTTTCCCATTGAATACGCCGGATGATGATCTGTTTTATGTTCCTTCTCCTGTTGATACGGCTGTAGCTTATATTTCCGGCATCCGGGGAAAAACATACGGATTAAAGGACATTTATAAGGTAACCTGGCTTCCACCGCTAATGGATACCCTGGCCAGCGCTGACACTGTCCCGGTGCTGGATACGGTACATGTCGTTGTGACCGATACCGTGCAGGTTGTTGTACCTGTAACTCCGCCAAAACCCAAAATCAAGCCTTTGATTGTAAAGGGAATGGTCATGGATGAAAAAAGCGGGGCCCCCCTCATGGCCGGGATAGATATTATCGACATGGATAAAAATAAAATTACCGGGACCACTCTTTCGCGTAAATCCACGGGAGGATATTTCATCAAAAGAGAAAACAGGAAAAATTTCGGAGTGGAACTGAACGCCCCCGGGTATCTGTTCTACCTTGATGTCGTCAATATCCCTGAAGGAGATACAGCCTCAGTCATTACCAAAAATTTCCTGATGAAAAAAATAGAAGTGGGGGCTACCGTGGTGTTACATAATATCTTTTTTGAATTTAATAAAGCTACGATAAACCCTGCATCGTTTCCGGAACTGAACAGGGTGATTAAATTCATGAAAAATAATCCGAGTATTCACGTAGAGATTGACGGTCATACGGATAATATCGGATCCCCGGTAATTAATATGAAATTATCGCAGGCAAGAGCCGGCTCCGTGGTAAAGTATATGGAAAGCCATGACATTAGCTCTGACAGACTTGTGGCAAAAGGCTTTGGTCTGACCAAACCGGTAGCTTCCAATGACACGAAGGAAGGGCGGGCACAAAATCGGCGGGTAGCATTTAAGATAGTGAAGAGATAAAGAAGGGATCGTAATTTGATCTTGTTCGTTTTATAATAACTAAAAAGTAGTCAATGATTATGTTTCGGTACTTATTCGTCAAGGTATTTTTTTGCCACTGAGATCAATTTTTCGCGAAGGATAGGCTTGGTCAGGTAATCGTTACATCCGATTTCGAGTGCGGTATTTTTATCATATTCCATGGCGTGGGCTGTTTGGGCTACAATAGGTAAATCATGCCGGAATTTTCTGATCTCCTTTGTTGCTTCATACCCATCCATAACCGGCATTTTGATATCCATCAGGACCAGCCCGACTTCTTCATGATCTTTGCAGTAATTTACCGCTTCCAGTCCGTTCCCGGCACGTATAATCTTCCTGTCCAAGGAAGCAAGCATCTTGTTCAGTATAAGATAATTCAGATCATTGTCCTCGGCAATCAATATGCTTTTATTACTCATTTTTCAGTTACTATTCGAATGATACACGCTCCTGACAAAAATAAAAAAAAATTTAAAAACATGATTTTTATACCGGGGCAGATGGTATTGAAAAATAAAAGACAGAGCCTTTCCCCGGTTCGGATATTACCCATATTTTGCCCCCCAGTAGTTCCACCAGTTCCTTACTGATGGTCAGTCCCAGTCCGATGCCTTCATATATACGTGTCAGCGAATTATCCATCTGTTGAAAACGGTTAAAAATACGGGACAGGTCTTTTTCAGGAATCCCAATCCCTGTGTCCTTGACGTAGAATTCTAAAAAATCGTCATTTTTTTCTCTGTATCCGAAATGAATGCTTCCCTCCCCGGTATATTTTATGGCATTGTTCAGTAGATTTTGTAAAATTTCACGCAACCGATCCTGATCACTCTTCAGCATGTATGCAGTATCCGGAGAATTATCTACTACAATGTTTAGATTTTTCTTTACGACCAAAGGATTCTTCTTATACTGAATGGCCATTTCCTTTAATAAAGAATATACCTCGAACGGTTCTTTATGAATGGTTATTTCATTGGCTTCAATCCTTGATATATATAATATTTCCTGAAGTATATGTAATAATTGCTGACCGGAACTGTTAATGATCTGTGTATAATTCTTTTTTTCTTCCATTGTAAGGTTTGGGTCATTTAATAGTTCGGCAAATCCCATAATGGCGTTTAACGGGGTTCTGATCTCATGGGACATGTTGGCCAGAAAGGAGGTCTTTAAACGACTGCTTTCTTCCGCTTTCTCTTTGGCCCGGATCAGCTCGGTTTCATACTGCTTGCGTTGGGTGATGTCAAAGATATATCCGACGTTCTGAACCAGATGACCCTCATTATTATATACCCCAAAAGCATTTAAAAGAACATAAATCTTTTTCCCGTCTTTGCGAAGCAGGGTCTCTTCATAATTTACCAGTTTCCCATGTTGCCGGAGGATGTTAAAGATTTTTTTTCTTTCTTCCGGGTCCGGATAAAGATCCTGAGGTTTGGAATTCAATGCTTCTTCCTTTGAGCTGAACCCTAAAATATCTACGAAAGCCTGATTACAGTCCAGAAAGTTTCCTTCGAGAGTGGAAATATAATCTCCGGTGAGATCATGATCGAAGAAATCCTTGTATTGTTTTTCACTGATCTGTATTTTTGTATAGCTTTTTTGCAGTTTATTATAATTCTCTTGCAATTCTTCTACCAGATTGGTTCTTTGAAGGAATAAACTTAAATGGTTGGCAAAGGCAATAACATCAGGTATATTACTTTCGCTCAACCGGTCAGACATTAACTGGAATATAGCAAATACTTCACCCTTCCGATTGACAAGGGGGGCTGCTATACTATAAGGTATTTTTAGATTTCTGATTATATCTTGGGCAAGCGTAGCAGGGAAGGCCGGCATTATTTTTAGGAGATCCCCTGCTACATTATGGGAAAAAATGGTATGTCGTTGCAGAAGAATCCTTTCGTATTTATCTGTCATTCCTCTGACAGGAATCTGTAATTTCTCAAATCTTTTTCCTGACATGACAGCAAACTGTTCCAATATGTTTGTATCAAAACTGAAATATGCAGGAACAAGATACCACTTGCTTTTATCCAATAAAAATATAATGGAATGTATATGGTTTTTTAACAATTCGTCCCGAAAGATCAGGAAGCTCTCTTCCATATTAACTGCTTTTCTCAGAGATTCAAAAGCTTTGTTAAGGGTTAATATTATTTCTTCCTTTTCTTTTCTTTTTGTGAGGTCATTGAATATAAAGATATATCTTTTATTTCCGGTTATTTGATCGGAAAAGGGTGTTACGGTTATTTCACAATTAAAAGAGAATCCATCTTTCCGGGAGTGTTGGATTTGAGTCTGGAAACTGTCGGTTTCGGCTATTACATTTCGTATGTTGCTGATAAATGAATCGTTTGTTTTTCCGTCGGCATTCATTAGGTTTGAAATTCTACTACCGACAGTTTCTTCCATTTTCCATCCGGTCAGTTTTGTGAACGCGGGATTGACCCAGTCAATCACCATATTGTGATTGGTGATGGCAATGCCGTTGACCGAAGATTGTATGGCGGTGAGCAGTAAAATATTCTGGTCTTCTGATTTTTTCAATAGAGTAATATCATGCAGCACATATAAAAAAGCGGATTTTCCGAACCAGTTGATTTTTGTTACAGCCACTTCAAGTAAATATGTGTCTTTACCCGTGGATGTAAAAGATATTTCCCGGCTGGTATCGGCCGGTACCTTTAGCGTGTCAGGCACTTTTCTTTTTTGTTCCGGAACCTCACCCATTATTTTTTCGGCTATGGGATTGCTAAACTGGATCCATCTTTTCATGTCGGTTATTATGATTCCCGAAGGAATGGTGTCCGTAATATTTTTATAACTGTCCAGGCTCAGATTGAATGCATCCCATTTTTTTAAGAGCGGAGTAATATCATAAAGAAGAATGGCAGCTCTTTTAAAAATGCCGGAATGCTTTATCAGGGGTTCTCCTTCGATCATTACCTCTTTTTTTCTTTCCTCAACCGACAAGTGTATCCTCCTTTTCACGGATTGACCCACAGAGAGTTTTTGAATGAAATCACTCAGATTACATTTTTTGAATTCCGGAATCGCTGTGATCTTTTTACCGGTCCATTGTTCTGGCTCTTTAAAATAATACTTCAGTG
>CAYLJE010000142.1:0-6191 GCA_964383915.1 uncultured Rikenellaceae bacterium | reverse complement strand
GTTTATACCCCGGAACACACCCAATGGTATTGTTACAACCGCTGTTGGTGCGGCTTTCTGGAAAATATACAAACTGACAGGAGACAAAAAATATCTGGACATCTTAACACGTATTGGTGAATTCCTGGCTTCACTACCCATAGATTATATCAATGATCATCAACTCTGTTTTGCATATACCCCCCTTTTTCAAAATCATGTACATAATCTAAATTTGTTTGTTGCAGAATATTTATTAAAAGTGGGCTTGGAAACCGGCAACAAACAATGGGTTGATCTGGCAAATGCTGCCATCAATTACACAATACAGGATCAACACCCCGACGGGTCTTTTGATTACAACGGTCCTCCTGAGAAAGCGGCAAATTTTATTGATCATTACCATACCGGATTTGTTTTGCGAATGCTTTATTCGATCTGGAAACTGACAGGAAGAGAAGATGTATTTACCGCATTAAAAAAGGGATACCGCTTTTATGCTGAAAACCTTTTTGACGGATCTATACCAAAATTAAAACCCGATCAGAAATACAGGATAGATATACATTCCTGTGCCGCGGCGGTTATCTGCCTGTGCACACTGGGAGAAGTCTTCCCGGAAGCTAAAGACAGGGCCGGAGAAGTTTTGAATTGGACTATCCGGCATTTACAGGATAAAAAGGGATATTTTTATTATGGTATTTTAAGAAGTCGTTTACTGGGATTCACCTGGAAATCAAAAATTCCGTATTTTCGCTGGGGACAAGCCTGGATGATGAAAGCTTTTTCTACTTATTTTAAAACAAACATCCCCAATAAAAGCGTATGTTAAAAACACTGCGGTCAACATTAAAAAATACTGCCATTTACAGTTTCGGCACCTTGGCTTCGAAACTGGTAGGGTTTTTCCTGTTGCCTCTTTATACCACAAAACTAAGTGTTTCCGAATATGGTGTTTTGGGAATTCTTGAAATCAGCGGACAGTTTCTTATTGCATTCTTTGGCCTCGGATTATACAATGCCTTTTACAGATGGTACTGGGATAAAAAATATATTCCCAGACAAAGATCTATCTTATTTACCTTGATAATACTTGTTTTTTCTTTTTCGGCCCTGTTAACTTTCATCCTCTGGTTTCAGGATAAAAACATCTCTACGCTGCTTTTTAATACGACGGATTATGCACTTGTGGTGAGACTAATGCTTGTCATCAGTGTGCTGGAAGCGCAGAATATTCTCATCTTAACATTATTGCGTCTGCAGGAAAAAGCAGTGTTATATACAATACTCACCATAACAAAGTTCACTGTTCAACTGCTTGTTACCATTTACCTGATGGTTTACCAGGGTAAAAAAATAGAAGGGATATATTTGGCACAGTTAACTGCTGATATTCTTTTTCTTTTGATTATTTCTCCTCAGATATTTAAAAATATTACTTTCCATTTTGAAAGGACCCTGATTAAAGATTTATTTAAATTCAGCCTGCCGTTGCTGCTTACTTCTATTCTCGGAATAATATTAACCGTTACTGACAGGTACACATTGAAATTCCTTGGTACGCTGAAAGATGTAGGTATTTATTCTCTGGGGTTTAAACTAAGTAATTTTTTACGTACTGTCGTTGTTTCATCAGTAAATCTTGCTTTGTTTCCCGTCATTTACAAGATGATGAGCGCACCCAATAATAAACGTTTCTATTCTAAAGTAATGACTTATTATACCTTTGGTTTGATGTTTTTTGCTCTTGGATTATCATTCTTTGGGAAAGAAGTGGTAAAAGTCATGGCCCGGAGAGTGGAATATTGGGAAGCTTTTACGATTGTTCCTATCATTACTTTTGCCATTGTCTTTTCCGCTTTGCGGGATGTAGCCTTAACAGGTATTAACCTGACAAAAAAGACTTACATCCTGGCACGGGTAATTTCTTTTGTTGTTATCGTAAACCTTGTCCTGAATATTATTACCATACCTGTCTGGGGGTACATGGGAGCCGCTCTTTCAACATTGTTTTCACAGATGTTATACTTTTTTATCGTTTATTATTTTTCCCAGCGTGTTTATTATATTCCCTATGAGCTAAAAAAGATTTTTCTTATGATAGGTATAGGAGTGGTATTGGTAGCTATTGCTCAACTTGGGAACTCATTTGGTTTAATATTCCGGATCTTATTCAAAACAGGGTTGTTGATTGCTTTCCCTTTTATTTTATACCCATTTCATTTCTATGAAAAGATTGAATTGGAACGGTTAAAGCAGATTTGGAGCACCTGGAGGAATCCTTCTCATTGGAAAACCAATTTAAAAAGGTTTATCAAGAGTAACACTGATACAACCGGGTAATCTATATTAATACCTCTCCAGCCATCGGTATCTTCGTGCACTGTCACCCAGTCTCAGGGAGATCATAAATTCATGTGATCCATAGGTATGCCGGGCGAGACTGCTTAATCCGTAGTCGAAAGCGTAGCCAAAATAATAGCGGTCAGCCTTCAGCCCGAGCAATATAGCCACGGAGGAAGCAGACCGGTAAGATAGTCCTGCCCAAAAGACCTTGTTGAAATATAGCTTGCAGTTGGCATCTACCTGAACCAGCCATTGTGCCGTTGTTTTGACCAGCAGGGAAGGTTCGATTTCAAGTTGCTGGTTGAGATAAAATCTGTAGCCCCCATACAAATAGTAATGTCTCAACATATGGTAATCTTTCCAGGCAGGATTTCCGAGTTTCAGAGATGATTCAAAGAGCCGATAAACAGACAACCCTGCAAAATAATGATAGTTTAGCCAATAGACCCCGAAATTTGCATCCGGGATGATGAGCATCCGTTTCAGGCCACTCCCTATCAATGGTTCATTAGGGTTGTAAAAAGTCAGGTCTTTGTCATGTAATCTTAACTGGTAAATGAGTCCGTTCAGGCCGAATGAAAGTTGCGACTCCCTGATTCGAATATGATAAGCATACGTAAAATTGATGCCTGTGCGTTGCATTAACCCGTTTACATCGTTAAATATCATGCCTCCTAATCCTACTCTGCCACTACGGCTGGGTTTCATTACTCTTTTTTTGGGGGAAGAGGTTTTGATGATGAAACTTCGTTTTAATAAACGGGTCTGCATACTGAATGACTGGGTCATTGGAGCATTTTTAAATCCCAGCCATTGATTTCGTGCAGTAATATTAAAGGTAGTATATCCGTCACTTCCGGCCACTGCCGGATTAATCAAATAAGGATTTAACATATATTGATTGTATAAAGGGGTCTGCTGTGCCAGGACACTCATTGACACAGTAAGTAATATCACGAATATGAGCAGCCTCTTTTTCATCGTGTGATAAAGATACTAAAATAATGCAGGGAACTTTTTGCTGGCTCATCTTATGATGGTCACATTCCCTGTAACAGGTTTGGTTCCATTATGAAGATCTATTACATAATGATATGAATCCATAGGTAATGGTCTGTCATGATATGTTCCGTTCCATCTGTTTCCATATCCGCGGTTCGATCTGAAAATCAATTCTCCCCAGCGGTTATATATCTCCACCACGGCATCCGGATATAATTCTATTTTTCCTATTTCCCAGGTATCGTTAACCCCGTCTCCGTTAGGCGAAAAGGCTGTTGGTATTTCAAGACACTGGGGACGATCACTCTTTACGGTGAAAGTATCCACAATGGCACACATATTGGCATCCGTAACAAATATTGAATATTCCCCGGGTGTGATATTTAAAAGCCGGTCATCTGTCTCTCCCGTTGACCAGCGATAGGTATAGGGTGTTACTCCTCCGTGGAGAACAGTAACTGCCTCTCCATCAGTCATATCCGGACAATAGGTATTTTTAATCTGTATTGTTAACATGAATGAATCAGGTTGTGTAAGCGAAATAACCGTATCCTCCGCACATCCATTCACATCCGTCACCTTCACCTGATAGTTTCCTGTCGGCAGGTCTTCCAGATCAGGAGCGGTAGATCCGTTGTTCCAAAAATAAGTATATCCTGGAGTTCCTCCTTCTACCCCCAGGTCTATGGTTCCTGTATGATCTCCAAAGCAATTGATATTATAGTCTTCGGCAAGAGATTTGGAAGTAGTTACATTGATGACTAATGGATCGGGTTCTGTTAAGCGGATTGTTGTATCACCTGTGCAATGTCTGGCGTCCACCACATGCAGGGAATAATTGCCTGCTCCCAATTGATAAATACTTGAATCCGTTGATCCAAAACTCTCCGGACCCGCCCAGGCATACTGATACTCCGGAGTTCCACTTAATATATTAATTTCTATAAAGCCATCATGCAGGCTATTACATGAAATATTGTTTCCGTTAAAGTCGCTTGTTTTTACCCCAATCTCCAGAGGTGGGGGTAAGAGTATTTCCACTGAATCCCAGACCATGCAGCCATTCTGATCGGTAACTTGTAACTTATATCCCCCTGCTGTCAGCCCTGATATGTCTGATGTAGTTTGTCCATTTGACCATAAATAACCATAGCTCCCCGTTCCGGTTCCTCCGCTTACCTGTGTTTGTATCGCTCCGTCATCATATCCCGGGTCACAGGAAATATGGGTAGGCATCAGTTGAATATGGAGTGAATCCGGTTGTGTCAGGATGATGATCGTGTCAGTCATGCATCCGTTCAGGTCGGTTACCTCAACATGATAATCTCCTGCGGAAAGGTCAGACTGATCCTCTGCTCCGGGAACTAAGTTCTTTCCGTTGTCTGTTGTCCACGAGTAGGAGTAGTTTCCTACACTCCCTCCCGAGACTGTCAGGTTAATGATCCCGTCATTTCCTCCGGCACAGCTCACATTGTGTAACCCGTCGTTTGCCAGTGAAACAGAATCTTTAATATGCAAAGGATTTGGTTGTGTAAGCGTAAAATCCCATGCCTGGTAGCAGGAATTTTCATCTGATACAACCACATGATAAGTGCCGGCGGTCAGACTATCCTGGTCCTCTTCTGCCGGTTTTACCCCTGAGCCGTCTGAAGTAGTCCAGTAATAACTATAAGCCCCACTGCCTCCTTCGAGATGTAAATCAATACTTCCGTCATCCGCGCCGTAGCAGCTGATATTGAATCTTCCATCTGCCGATTTAGAGAATACCGTATCAACCAACTCTATACCTTCAGGTTCAATTAGTGTAATGCTGTCATTAGCTATACATCCGAGGGTATCCGTTATCTGAAGACGGTAAATCCCTGCTTTTAAACTGTCCTGATCCTTATTTTCAGGAACCAGGGTTACCCCTTCCACGTTGGTTGTCCATAGATAATGATACCAGCTATTACCCCCGGTGACAGAATCTACAACAATGCTGCCATCCTTAAACCCCAGGCACGAAATATTATACGGATTAACATATACGGGAGAATGCATATGAACTTTTATTGGGTCCGGCTCTGTCAACATCTCCGGATTGACAGCATGGCAACCTACCGTATCCATTACGGCAATATTATAAGTGCCCTCAGACAGGTTATTAATCCATCTTTGATTAACAAAGCCTTTATTAATTGTCCCGGTTTCAATCGTATCTTCCAGTTCATTTGTAACCCAATAGGTAAAAGGAGGGTTATTGGATCCCTGGCCGGTGCCTATATAAAATATAATCTGGCCATCCGATCCTCCGGGACACGAAATATTATATTCTTCAAATGGGTTGTTATTTTCATCCGTTATTGGGGATTTCCTTAATGCATGCGTATTTAGTGGAATACGTGCTGGAAAATAAACGAAAGTATCTTTTGTGTTCTGACAATTGAACATATCGGTTACAGTGGCCCAATATTTACCGCCTTCCAGATTCTCCAATCGTTTTTCAGTAGAGGAAAAACCTTCCGGTCCGGTCCAGGAATAAGTTAAAGGATCCGTACCCTTTCCGGTAGCCAGGTCAAGTATTGCTTCATTTACCCCATAACATGTATTATCCTTTTCTTTAATAATAGTTTGCAGGGGATCCGGGTGTACAATGATTTTGGCTGTATCTGTTATACCATACGTGCAACCCAGATAGGAAAGGCCAAGGGCTCTTGGTGTAATGATATAACGAACCGTTTGAATGGTGTCTGTATGATTTGACAGGATATCGGATAACCTGAAGCCATCAGGTAAGTTAGCGCCGGTGGTGGTATATCCGGTAACATCACCCGGATTTCCCGACGGAACGGCAACAAAATCAAAAGTTACAACGCCATTGGTAA
>CAYLJE010000141.1:0-6208 GCA_964383915.1 uncultured Rikenellaceae bacterium | reverse complement strand
TATTTGTTACAAAATTACCTGCTGAAAGCAGGTGCTTTATCCTGGCTCGGAAAAGAATTTGCTGATGTGGACCTGAGCTTTCTTTCATTTATCATGTTTATTGCTGTCATTGCTTCGATAGTTCAGTTGGTGGAGATGATCATCGAAAAATATTCATCGGCATTGTATAATTCCCTGGGTATTTTTCTGCCCCTGATTGCTGTTAACTGTGCTATTCTGGGAGGTTCTCTCTTTATGCAGCAGCGGGAATACCATGATATTGCCGAAGCCACAGCTTTTGGGCTGGGGTCGGGGATAGGATGGTTGCTGGCTATCGTCGGGATGGCAGCCATCCGGGAGAAAATCAGATACTCCGATGTGCCGAAACCTTTACGGGGCCTGGGTATTACCTTTATTATTACCGGCCTGATGGGCATCGCGTTCATGAGTTTTATGGGTATTAAACTTTAATTAAATCTTATTGGCAATGATCCTGTTATCAAATACTATCCTGGTTATCCTGACATCTGTTGTGGTTTTCCTGCTGGTGATTCTTTTCCTGGTTCTTATTTTATTATTTGCACGCCGGAAACTTACACCTCAGGGAGAAGTAAAGGTGACCATTAACGATGAAAAGGAACTGGTTGTTCATCCCGGGACCTCGCTGCTGACAACCCTGGCCAATAATAATATTTTCCTGCCTTCTGCCTGTGGAGGACAGGGAACCTGCGGCATGTGTCGCGTACAGATCCTTGAGGGGGGCGGTTCCATCCTGCCTACGGAAACCGGTTTTTTTACACGGAAAGAACAACAACAGCATTGGCGTCTCGCCTGTCAGGTGAAAGTGAAAGAAGACCTATCTATCAAAGTGCCGGAAACTGTCCTGGGTGTGAAAAAGATGGAATGTGAGGTGGTCTCTAACCGGAATGTGGCTACTTTTATTAAAGAGTTTGTCCTCAGACTGCCGGAAGGAGAGCATCTGAATTTCAGATCCGGTGGTTATATCCAGATCGACGTACCGAAGATTGAAGTTGAGTTTAAGAACATTGAGGTGGAAGAAGATTACCGGGACGAATGGAATAAATACCATATGTGGGATCTGAAAATGAAGAATGCCGAAGAAACCTTCCGTGCATATTCCATGGCTAACTACCCTGCCGAAGGGGATATCGTCATGCTGAACGTAAGAATCGCCACTCCTCCGTGGGATCGTGCCCGGGGTGCTTTTATGAAAGTGAACCCCGGCATCTGTTCTTCCTATATTTTCTCCAGGAAACCGGGTGATAAGGTGACCGTTTCCGGACCTTACGGTGAATTTTTTATCAAAGATACGGAACGGGAAATGGTATATATCGGAGGAGGGGCCGGGATGGCTCCGTTACGTTCTCATATTTATCATTTGTTCCGTAGTGAGAAAACAAAACGAAAGGTCTCTTTCTGGTATGGTGCCCGCTCCCGACGGGAAATCTTCTATGAGCAGCATTTCCGTGATATCGAAAAAGATTTTCCAAACTTCAGTTTCACCATCGCCCTTTCCGAACCCAAACCGGAGGATAACTGGACCGGTGATGTGGGATTTATCCATCAGGTTATTTATGATAACTATCTCAGCAAGCATGAAGAGCCTGAGGATGTTGAATACTATCTCTGTGGACCACCCATGATGATCGATGCCGTGTTGAAGATGCTCTATAACCTGGGTGTTCCTGATGAAATGATCGCTTTTGATGATTTTGGAGGATGAGGCGTACTTTATTTTTTCTGGCAATTCTGGCCTTGTTGGTTGCTGTTGTATTTCTGAATTTTAAATACCGGCAGGTTGCTTTTCTTAAACTGGAGGGCTTTACCCAGGGCACAACCTATCATATCATCGTAAAACAGCCTTTCCGGACAGTCTTTTCCGGTTCCCGTGCTTTGGCTAAAGAAGATATTGATTCTCTGTTGCATGTATTTGATCTTTCTCTGTCGGCTTATGATTCCACCTCCGTCATCTCCCGGATTAACAGGAATGATCCAACTGTCCGCACGGATTTATATTTTAATACCTGTTATAAAGTCTCCAAAAAAATAAACGAAGAAACAAAGGGCGCCTTTGATATTACGGTGGGTCCGCTGGTGGATGCCTGGGGTTTCGGGCCAGAAGGAGCTATCCCGGTGGATAGTGCCGTTATTGACAGTCTGCTGCAATATGTCGGAATGGATAAGGTCCGGCTGGCAGGAGACAGGATCATCAAAAGTGATCCGCATATGATCCTTGATGTAAATGCCATTGCACAGGGCTATTCGGTGGATGTGGTATCGGATTATCTCGAGAAAATAGGAATAAGAAATTGGCTGGTAGAGATCGGAGGCGAACTGAAAGCCCGGGGCCGGAAAGGATGGAATAGTCCCTGGAAAATAGGGGTGGATAAGCCGATAGATAACAACAATGTGCCCGGAGAAAAACTGCAGGTTGTTTTAAAACTAAAAAACCATGCCCTGGCCACTTCAGGAAATTACCGGAGTTTTTTTGAGAAAAAAGGCGTGAAATACGGCCATGAAATCAATCCCCATACCGGCTACCCGGCACGGAACCGGATACTTAGCGTCACGGTCTTAACCGATCAGTGTATTATGGCTGACGGATATGCTACCGCTTTTATGGTGATGGGACTAAAGAAAAGTGAGAAATTTGTGGAAGCCAGAAAGCATCTGGACGCTTATTTTATTTATTCGGATGACCAGGGGAATTACCGGATTCTATATACGGAGGGCTTTAAGAATCTGATTCTGTCGCATTAAAAGAACAACTTATACATCCCGCGAAATCAGATGATTTTCCGTTTCTTGCCAGCGCATCTTCGGCCTTAGCGCATTTAATCCCCAGTTTATGCATTTCCGGACTTTTGGCAATTTCCGTGACAGGAAACTTTTGGTCTTTTGTGAATAAAACTTTAAAGCCCATAATAACCAGCGAGAGGGATACAATAAGAAGGGATAATATGAATAATTTCAGAAACATCTGCATCAACGGTTTCTTACGCTTATGGATTACAAAGATGCAATAAAAAATGGGAAAAACATCGGTTCTATTTCTTTTTTATGCCTTTTTCATTTTGATGATTTTTCTAATTCCGGTTTGGTTCCGGTTCATGCAGGTTAGAAGTTAGGATTTAGGTTGGTGTCTGGCCAGTAATCGCTGCAGATTGTCTTCTAAATATAAAGGAAAGTAATAAGGGTCGAAATGAGGATTTTTAATGCCCTTACTTTGGTTGTGATCAAAAATATCCACGGATAAACTGTTCCGGCAGAACATATTGAGGCGTTTCATCAGGGAGGTATTCAGGCCGGGTTTTGCTCAAAGTCCCGGAAAAATGATAAGGGGTATTATATAGTCGTTTGCTGAAATCAAGCACCAGCTTTTCACTGATCTGGATGATGATTGTATATTTGCATGGAAAAATTTATGTAAGTTTGTTTTGGGTTCTTACTATTTCTTAAACTATTTTTGTCAGAAATCACTAAAAAAATTATAAGTATGGAAAAATATGATCTTTTGATTATAGGGAGTGGCCCCGGCGGTTATGTGGCAGCTATCCGGGCAGCCCAGCTGGGCATGAAAGTAGGAGTCGTGGAGAAAGCAGAACTGGGGGGGGTATGTCTGAACTGGGGCTGTATCCCTGCCAAAGCTTTGCTGAAAAGTGCACAGGTATATGATTATATAAAACATGCTGCTGATTATGGTATTCACATGGAAGGAAACGCAGTACCTGATTTTCCAAAGATTATCGAACGCAGCCGTATCGTGGCTGATGGCATGAGTAAAGGGATTCAGTTTTTATTTCGTAAAAATAAGATTGTACCCATTCCGGGCACCGGGAAACTGGCAGATCAGAAAACAGTTGAAGTAACACAGGATGGCCGGATAGGAAAATATACCGCTGACCATATTATCCTGGCCACCGGCTCACGGTCGAAAGAACTGCCCAATCTGAAACAGGATGGGGAAAAAGTGATCGGTTACCGGAAAGCCATGACGCTTGAGAAACAACCGGAATCTATGGTGGTGGTGGGCTCCGGCGCTATTGGCAGTGAGTTTGCCAGTTTTTATAATTCTATCGGAACAAAGGTGACGATCGTTGAGTTCCTGCCCCGTTTGGTGCCCCTGGAAGACGAAGAGGTTTCCAAACAACTTGAACGGTCCTTTAAAAAAGCAGGCATCAGGGTGATGGTTTCTTCTTCAGTGGAGTCGGTGGACACACAGGGGGATAAATGCAAGGTGCAAATCAAAACGAAGAAGGGAGTTATCGAAGAAGAAACCGAGGTGGTGCTGTCGGCAGTGGGGGTAACCCCTAACCTGGAAAATCTTGGTATTGAGGAGTTAGGTGTGCAGGTAGAGCATGGAAAAATTAAAGTGGATGCTTTCTACAGGACAAATATTCCCGGTATTTATGCTATCGGGGACATCGTCGCCGGGCCGGCCCTGGCGCATGTGGCATCGGCCGAAGGAATCACCTGCGTGGAGAAAATCGCAGGGAAAAATCCACAGCCTGTTGATTATAATAATATTCCGGGATGTACATACACAACCCCGGAGATCGCCTCAGTGGGGTATACAGAGATAGCAGCTTTGGAAGCCGGATACGAGATCAAAGTGGGCAAATTCCCTTTTACCGCCTCGGGCCGGGCCAGCGCCGCCGGACACAGAGACGGTTTCGTGAAGCTGATCTTCGATGCCAAATACGGAGAACTGCTCGGGGCCCACATGATTGGGGATAATGTGACGGAGATGATTGCCGAAATCGTGGTGGCCCGGAAACTTGAAACCACCGGTCATGAAATCATCAAATCCGTTCATCCGCATCCTACCATGTCCGAGGCAATCAAGGAAGCTGCCGCCGCTGCCTACGATGAGGCGATCGACCTGTAGGTAAACCCTGACCAGATGCAGATAGTGAAGTTGGGAATTTGTAATTTAATAAAGGACTCCACAAAGAGCCCTTTTTGTTATCTTTGCGCCCTGAAAACATTTTTCAAAACAGGAAATACGAACTTATTAAAGATACAGAAATGAATATACACAAAAGCGGAGCCAAATATTCGGCCATCGTTGGTATTGGTGAAAACCTGAAGAAAAGAATGAAGGAAACGGGAGAAGAGATACTATTGTTGAATCGGGGAGTTAATGCCGTGGTGCCGGTTGATCTTACGGAAGTAGTAAAAAATATTGATTTCAACGCACCGGCTATCCAGGTATATCCTCCCAACGCAGGGGCCTCCAACCTGAAAAAAACAATCAACAGGGTTTATTTCCATGAAAAGGCTTCGCCGGGTCAGATCACTGTCTCCGGAGGCTCTATGAGTGCCCTTGACCAGATATTTACCATGCTGGATGTGGATAAAGTGTATCTTCCTTCCTTTTACTGGGGAGCCTATGTCAATGTGTGTAAAATCCGGGAAATGCCTTTTGATGTGTATCACACCCTGGAAGAACTGGAAGATCATCTTCCACAGTTGAAAAATTCTGCTGTGATAATCTGTGATCCGAATAATCCTGTCGGAAATAAACTTTCCGATCAGGATGTTCTGAAAGTGGTGAAGAAACTTAGTGATAACGGTACGGTGGTTATCTATGATAGTCCCTACCGCCGTGTTTTTTATGAAGAAGACGATGAGATGTATATCAGACTTATGAACCTGAAGGATGTAATGATCGTGGAAAGTTTTAGCAAATGCGTGGGGTTGAGCGGACAACGGATCGGATTTGTTTACTCCAATGACCCGGAATTTATCAGGGAATTCAACCTGCGGATACTGTATGTCCATAACGGGGTGAATGGTTTCGCACAGCAACTGGTTTATCAGTTACTGACTTCGGAGGAAGGGAAAAAAGCGGTTCGTGCATTTAAGGCAAAGACCACCGAGGATATCAGGAAAAACATTGAATATCTGCAGGAAAAAGGAATCCTGGCCGAAGAATTTTATAAAGACTCTGAGCCGAAAGGAATCTTCGCCATTGTCAATAAATCTTATGATGAGTTGCTGGAGAAAAAGATCGGAAGCGTTCCCCTGAGTTTTTTTACCCGCGACAATAAGGAACAGGCTGAAAAATATGCCCGTATCTGCGTTTCCGTTCCCCATGAAAAACTGAAGGAATTTTTCAGCCGGTTTTAGAGCAAACCCTGTCAGTGTCGCAAGACCTGACAGTCTTGTTCCCGGGAGTATCGATAAGAAAATAGGTATTTAAATA
>CAYLJE010000140.1:0-6307 GCA_964383915.1 uncultured Rikenellaceae bacterium | reverse complement strand
TGTATTGAGCTTGCCGAAATAAAGAAATCGGACATTCTGGACAAACACTAATTAATTGTTCCCTGTTCATGATGAAAAAATACATCAGCCGTTTATTATTTATTGGTTTCTTTCTTTCGTTGACAGTGTATTCTTCTATTGCTCAACGGGTTGAAGAAATTATCTGTTCATTTGATGAAGGTTTACGTGTTAACGCTGTGAAACTGGATGACGGGAGAACCATTCCCCTGTTACAAAAAATGCCGCTTTTCAGTGTACGTATGAATGGAGGCCTGTATAATTCATCTGAGGCTGAAATCATCCCTTCTGATACTATTATCCGTTTTGTTTTTGGAAATGGTGTTAGTGGATATTTCAGCGAACCACGGAAAAATAGGAGAAAATCAAACGGTATTCTGGAAATAAGAAATAATACGAATGACACGGTATTGATTGAGAATGTTGTTCCCTTTGGAGAAGATAGAAGTCATGTTTTTATTACGGCTTCCGGACCGGCTTCACTGACCCGGGCCCGCTTATTCCGTCCCGGCTATCATCCGCTGGGAGTGATTCTCCCTGATAATGCCTGGGAACTTGGGTATGCCTCCGTCTCCCTGCAAAACAATTTGTCGGTTTGCGGTTTAACCCGCAGGGATAAGACTGTAAACGGACTGTCCAGGAGATATCAGACGATTCTTCCTCCGCGGAGTACCTTAACTTATCGGTTATACCTGGATGTTTTCAGTGGTTCCTGGCAGCATGGGCTGAAAAGAATGTTTCATGATCATTATCTTTACGATCTGGATCATTTTGATGAAAGTCTTTATGAACGTCCTGATCTGCAATGGATAAAGAAAGCATATATTATTGTCTCGCAGGCTGCCTGGGATGAACGGTTTTATAATCGAAAAACGGGAAGGTTTACTTTTTTTTCTTTTTTAAAACGGGGTGAAGACCTTTTCGGAGGCTATGATGTGTATGCGTTGTGGCCGACATGGCCCCGCCTGGGTCTTGATCAGCGAAACCAATGGCAACTATATGAAGACTTGCCACTGGGTCTGCCCAAACTCAGAGAATTATCCAGGTTTGCTAAACATGACCATACCCGTTTTTTTATCTCTTACAACCCCTGGGACAGCAATACTGAAGGAAAAAATTCGCTGAAGGACATCGCCGCTGTCATTGCAGGCACGGATGCGGATGGGGTATTACTGGATACACGAGGCAGCTCTATCCGGCAGTTGCAACATATTGCTGACTCTGTTAAACCCGGGGTGATTATGTACTCTGAGGGAATGGCTGTCCCTAAAAATATGCCGGGTATTCTTGCCGGCCGTGTTCATGATGCCATCTTTCTGTCACCCCCTCTGAACCTGAATAAGTTAATACGTCCCGATTTTGCTATCTTCAGAGTATGCCAGTTGAGTCAGGGCCGGCTACACAGAGAAGCAGACATCTCTCTCTTTAACGGGTACGGAATAGAAATCAATACTTTTGCCCCGGGACGTCCGGACTGGATACCTGAAGAATATACCTATCTTGGAAAAACGACCCGTATCCTGCGCGAAAATGCTTCCGTATTCCTTAATAATGACTGGACACCTCTTGTCCCTTCACTCCGGGACAGTATCTGGGTGAACCGTTGGAATAAAGGCATTAAAACGCTATATACTGTGCTATGCTTTGACCCTGAAGGTTATCGGGGTTCTTTGTTTAAGGTGGATCCGAAAGAAGGATTCCATTATGTGAGCCTCTGGCATCATCGAATATTAAATCCACAAAAAGAAAAAGAGGGTTTTTATTTGCCTGTAGATTTGAAAAGTTATCCGCATGAATGGAGAAACACCCGCAGGGAAGGAAGTGTGGATTGCCTTGTTCGTTTTCCCGAATGGTTGAAAACAACGCTCGGAAAAGACTCATTGTATATCCATGCAGAGAAGGGTACTTCCATACGTTTGTGGAAAGGCAATCCTTCTTATCAGAATACTTTCATGTCCCTGCCGGCAAAAGATACAGTCCTGAACCTGCGGGATGAATACCGGCCTTTTGAAGGTAAATATGTAATACAGCTTTTCGAGGGGGATGAACTGTCGGACGAACAGGTTGTATATATGGAAACCGGAAAACCTTATCTCATTAGTAAAAAGGTGAGAACTCCGGTCGCTTCCCACACCCCAAATGATATGGTGGTCATCCCTCAGGGAGATTTTATTTTTAAAGTGTCCGCTCCAGATCAGTTTATCCCTTATCCTGATTATTCCATGCCGGAAAAAATCCACATGAAAAAATTCTTCATGGATAAATACCCTGTTACCAATGAACAGTTTTTTGATTTTTTGCTGGCTACCCATTACAAGCCCGGATATCCTGCTAATTTTCTGAAAAATTGGATAGATGGGAAATATCCTGTAGGCATGGATGATTATCCTGTGGTGTGGATCAGCCTGGAAGATGCAAGGGCTTATGCCAAATGGGCTAAAAAACGACTGCCTACGGAGATCGAGTGGCAATATGCTGCACAGGGGATGGATGAGCGGCTGTGGCCGTGGGGAGATGAGTTTTATGGTACACGGTGTAATAATAATTTTGATCGTCCGACGCCGGTAGATGCTTTTCCAAAAGGAAAAAGTCCTTTTAAGGTCGAAGATATGGTTGGTAATGTGTGGCAGCTTACCAACGATGTGTATGATAACGGGAGCTATTATTTTGTGATCATCAGAGGGGGTAGTTACTTTAATCCAAAAGGAAGTCAATGGTATGTTAAAGGAGGTCCGCAGCCCCTCGACCGTACTCAAATGTTGTTGATGGTTTCTCCCGGATTTGATCGCTGTGCGACCGTGGGCTTTCGCTGCGTTAAAGATGCAGAATAATTTTTCCGACCTTATTCCAGAACTTCAATCATTTTAAAAGGAACTTTTAACATCATCCGGTAATCTTCCCCGCAATATTTCATGTCCAGATCATCCATTTCATAATACCAAAAAACCGTGACATTTTTATTTTTATTTTTAAGATCTTCAATACGCCTGAATATTTCCAGCAGATATTTTGACGAAGTCGTATTGAAATAATCAAACCGCACAGTAACCTGTGTCTTGTCCGGAGCATGGGATATATACCAATCCAGTTTTTCTAAGATAGGCTCATAGAACTTATGGGAATCTTCCATGATTGATTTTCCTTTCATGCGTATGATCCCTTCTTTGGAGTTGATGACAAATTCAGGCGTTTTTATTGTCTCGTTTGCCTGAAAAAATACGCCGGGATTTTCGGTATTTTTCTTAAACGGGAACATTGCTGTAATTTAATTACCTCAGATTATCCTTAAAATTAAAAAAATAATAATAAAACAAATGTTAAATTAACAATAATATTATAAATGTGTCTGTATTTAATCTGTTCTCTAATTTATATATTAAAAAACAAATCGTAATTTTAATTAAGTTTGTTGCTGGATATATTACGAATAAAATAAAAAATTATGAAAAAGGGATATTTAATTTTTATGGCATGGGTATTCCAGTGGGTTTTTTTATTTCCAGAGGTTAATGCACAGGAAAAACAAGCTGATTATTCATTGGAAAACAATAAGGTAAAATTGTCTGTATCTATAGAAAAAGGACAACTGGCATCAGATTGTCTGACAGTTAAAGGGGACTGGGCGGAACATTTCTTCAGAAAACCGGGTGCTGTTGTTACAGATGCTGATTTCTCACTGAATGTAATGTGGACAGGATGGCAGGCACCGGGGAAGATCAATAATGCTGAGAATCCGGTCTTGTTTTCAAAGAAAAATTTTCTGTTTGTCAGCAGCCGGAAAGAAGAAAAACCCGGAAAGAGGGAACAACTGATTCTTTCTTTCCGGGGGAGAAATAATCCGTTTCAACTCAGTATTACTTACTCCCTCAAACCGGATGCTTTTTTTGTACGTCGCACCATTGCCATACGTGATACCCTTAAGCATTTACATTTTTTACGTAAAATCTCTGTCTTAAAGGGTGTGCTGAGAGGAAACGCCGATATTATTAAGGCCGGAGGATTTGGCCAACCCATTGTCTTTACAATGGGTGACGGAGGCGGATTCCTGGGTCTGGAATATCCCGCATCGGTGAATGCAATAGTTTCAACCCATGGGGAGACCTCCATACGGCTGAGTGAAGTGATCGGGAAGAAAATCGGGGAGGCATGGATAGAAAGTGACCCGGTTGTGGAAGCAGTAACACCTGATCCATATGTAAAACACTGGTTTTCTCAATATCTTGATGATATCCGGGTGACACCCGTAAAACCTTTTACGCTTTATAACAGTTGGTATGACCTGCGATCTCCGGTAATGGTGAAAGATTCTACACATGTGATGAATGAAGAAAACATCAAAAGAATTATTCACCTGTTTAAGAAAAATATGATCGATCCGTACGGTATTCACCTGAATGCTTTTGTCCTGGATGACGGCTGGGATGTTTATCGTAGTGACTGGGTGCTGAGAAAAAAACAGTTTCCTCACGGATTAAAGCCGATATCCGATGAACTGGCTAAATACAATACGAAACTGGGTATATGGTTCGGGCCCATAGGTGGATATTCTCACCGTAACTGGCGATTGGATTATATGAAGTCTCATGGTTATGAAACCGTAGGAAACGAATTATGTCTGGCGGGGAAGAACTATAGTCAACTTTTTAAAAAACGTGTGGTTGATTTTGTTCGTGATGACGGAGTGGGATATTATAAATGGGATGGTATTCAGTTCTCTTGCAGTGAACCGGATCATGGACATCCCATAGGTATATATTCACAGCGTGCCATCATGGATACGGTCATTTCTATGTGCCATGCTGTGCGTGAGGCCAATCCGGATGTTTATCTGAATATTACCTCGGGAACCTGGCTGAGTCCGTGGTGGTTGAAGTATGCCAATCAGATATGGATGCAGGGAGGAGATTACGGATTTTCAAAAGTACCTTCCATCAGCAGAAGAGATGCTGCCATTACCTATCGTGATTTTGTCCTGTATGAAGATTTTCAGAAAAATCATTGCTGGTTTCCCATATCGAATATGATGACCCATGGGATTATTAAAGGGTCCTTGCAGCAACTGGCGAAAAAAGAACCGCTGGATAAATTTACGGACAACGCTTTGTTGTATTTTGCCCGCGGTGTAAGCATGTACGAATTATATGTGTCACCGGATATATTGACGAGCGGGGAGTGGCAGGCTCTTTCCAAATCAATGAAATGGGCGAAAGACCGGTTTGAAATATTGAAAAATACAGAGATGATCGGGGGTGACCCGGGGGAAAAGCAACCTTACGGTTATGTTCATTTTAAAGGAAATCATGGGATTATTGCTGTCCGTAATCCGTATATTGCCCCTGAGATACTGCCGGTAATCCTGTCTCCTGCCATGGGACTGGACCCGGAAGCATCTTCCCTGGTTCTGGAAAGGGTGTATCCCAGCCGGTGGATATCACCACAATTATATGCTGCCGGCGTACAAATCGAACTTCCGCTTGACGGCTATGAAACAGCTGTTTATGAAATATATCCGGTGGGCGAGACACAACAACCGCTACTGTCCGGATCTGTTTTCGAAGTGACAGACCATAAGGATAACCACGTATCTATGGATGTGTATAAAACAGGGGCTGCTGTAAAAATACTGAATCCTGAAAAAATAAGTGAAATAGCCGTGAATGGTAAACGGGTAAATATTTCTGACCTCTGTGCCGGTGTGGAGCGACCCGTTTCTCTTCTCGGCCAAAGGTCCATAATCCGGACGAAACATAAGAAAAAGGATGGATTTACGGTACGTTTTAAATTGAACCACCCTGTAAAAAATGCTACCCTCGCTATTTTATTAGAATCGGATAATACAAACGAAGTGCAACAGAATCCGGAAGTAAAGGTTAGCTTGGATGGGAAGATTGTCACACCAAAGGTAGAAAGACAAAAGGGAGTTTGGAAATGGATGCTGACGGAGGTGGACACGGGACAACACCATTGTCATTATGACCTCATCCCGTCAAAATCCGGTAAGAAATGGACGGGAAAAGTATCTGCCTGGTTGATATTTAGTTACCGTCCGGATGCCGATCATGTTGCTTTTACATGTGCCGGAAAGACCGGATACAGACCGATGCCTCCCAATCCTGAACCTGCCGGCAGACTTAAAAAGACATTGAAAGTAGGTCAGCTTATTATAAAATAAATTATGTATGAGTCGAGTCTAAAAAGGTAGATTTTTGTCAAAATCAAGGCGGAAAGAATTTCTTAACCGCAGTTAACTTACTGTTAATGAGGATTGAAAAATTCCTGACAACGCAGA
>CAYLJE010000139.1:0-6354 GCA_964383915.1 uncultured Rikenellaceae bacterium | reverse complement strand
ATTGGTGATCATATGCATATACTGGGTTGTCAGACTGTAACCTGCCCGGATATACGAGTTACGGTTTATCTGCACGGTAAATGAAAAACGAGGTTCCACGGAATATGTTGAATGATAGATCTTCCCGGCAGGATAGCGTGTCGAATCAACCAACGAAAGATCTTCATTATACCGGTATTCCCAGGTGTCGCCCATATTAAACCATCCGTTTAGGCGTAAACCATACTGACATGAAATTCCCGGGGTTATTTTTTGTTCCTTTAATACATAAAGACTTGTGTTCATAGTGTTTTTTATGGGTACAATAGGAAATGTTCCCCCAACAACCTGTTTATGATAAACGATATTACCAGGGTTAAAGTTATGACCACTGACTTTCATCCCCGTTTTAATTTTATTACCGGGACGGGTATAATACCCCAGATCTGTCTTTATCCCAAAATTCGCGACATGTGAATGCCAGCTAATATTATTTTCAAAAGAAGATACCAGATCGTAATCATAGCTTCCTCCATACAATGTGGTATTGGCAAACAACCGGGGATTGAATAAATGATTCCAGCGGAAGCTGCTTGAGATATTACCCCACGTGATCCCTGAAGAAATGCCCGGTTGTCCTTGTTGCTTGTAAAGGTCATGGCCGGAATACAGCGAAAAATACAAACGGTTTTTTTCATTAAGTATATTATTGTATTTCCCATTGAAATCATAGAAATGCAGGTTCTTCAGGGATGGGTTTTGTCTGGACAATAACCACTGAAAGTAAGAACGGCGGCCGGCCAGGAAAAAAGAACTTTTGTCTTTTTTTACGGGTCCCTGAACAGAAAGACGGGCGGAGACTATACCAGCACTACCTTCCATATGCATTCCAGTCATACTCCCATCTTTGGTCCGGATATCTACTACCGAAGATAAACGTTCGCCTATATCCGCAGGGAAAAAACCTTTATAAATCTTTATTGATTTTACTGCCTCCGGAATGACAGTAGAAAAAACACCAAGTATATGGGAAGGATTATAAACCGGAGCATCATCTATACGTATCAGGTTCTGGTCACGGTTGCCCCCGCGAACGAAGAAAAAAGTAGAACCGTCGCCGAAAAATCTGATCCCCGGAACTATCTCCAGCGATTTTATTACATCCTTTTCGCCCAGTAGGGAAGGCATGGCATCAATGCTTGCCGGGTTGATACGGATGTTCCCAAGCGTGTTCTCAGCCAATACCGCCGCATTTTCCAGACCGGGCACTATAATTTCACGGAGGGAAGCAGGTTCTGTTGCCAGGTCAATGGTGCGTTCAATATCATTATTAAGCACAACCGTGGTCGTTACCGGTTTATATCCAAGGTATGAAAACCTGATCTTATACGTACCAACGGGCAGGGTGATCGAAAAAAAACCATAACTGTTGCTGACAGTCCCTTTTTGTATGGAAGGAATAAAAATAGTACCGCCGGGCAACAGTTCATGTGATTTATTATCCCGGATAGTTCCAGTCAGTGAGTAAGTTTTAATTCCTTTTTTCCGGCCAGCCAGATTCATTTCTTTTGCCGGTATCAGTAAAATACTTCCTTCTTTTACATGATACTTACATTTGGTGAGATGACAGAGAGTATCTAAAACTTCACGTAACGGTTTCCCGTTAATTTCAAGCGTAACTTTTTGGTCCGAATGGATTCTGTCAGGGCTGTAAGCAAAATGAACGCCGGTAACCGTTGATATTTTTTTCAACAGGCTGTCCAGGGGCTCCAGTGTGGCATGCACGGAAACAGGACCTTCCGGCAAGGAAGGAATTTGTGAAATTACAGACTGTAAGGGAAAGAAGTTAAGAAATAAGGATATTACGATAAATCTGATCGTTCTATTGCTGGATGCCTGACTGACTTTCAGCATTTGAAAAAGACTGATTCTCGCGGTCAATAAAATGATATTTCCCATCTGCCGGATTTTTTTGATTTTGATGCCGGAAACCCGTCCAAAACTGTTGATCAATGATCTTCTGTCTTTTTCTCCGGAAGATGTTTTTTTATTTCAATAAAATAATAGATGATTCCGCCAATTAATGAAATGAATCCAATGAGCCAGGCAGCCTTTTCAGGCAGCGACCTTTTCGGATCTTTGTAAACATCTTCCATTCCGATAAAAATAAATAACAGACCGAGGATTAAGCCTGTTATTAAAAAATCTTCTCCGCCGGGGTGATGTTGTATTTTGAAATAAACACCAAATAAAATGAGGATGATACTGGCAAAAAGACTAAACCTGTATAATTGGTATTTTGTCATGACAAAACTATATTATTTAAGGACAAAAGTAGCTGTTTTTTCATCAACATCCTCTGCCTCTGGCCATAAAACCTTTGTTCGTTGGTTGGAAAGAGATATCAAGGATGTCTGATAAAGTTTTCATTACACTATCCAGTGTTTCATGATCAAAGGTAGCTGTAACCCGGCAGTTGAGCATATGACCATCCACCACTGAAAACCGGACATGGTAAACTTCTTCCAGTGTGTTTAATACCTCCCTGAGGGTATTTCCGTTAAATTGGATAATTCTGGTTTTCCAGGCCAGTTCGTTGGGATCTGAAAGATTTGTTTTATTCAACGAATGTGAACGGTTGTTCCAGATAGCCTGTTCTCCCGGAAGTACGACCAGACTGTCAGCTTTTCCGGGTGCTAAAATACCAACCTTTCCGGAGAACACGGATACCTTGATGATAGAGGTCTTTTTTTGTGACCTGATATTAAAAGTAGTCCCCATATCTTTTACAAGAATGTTCCCTGTGGTCACAATAAAGGGTTGTTGTGCATTGTGTTTGATCTCAAAGAAAGCTTCCCCTTTCAGTTTGACCCGTCTTTCTTTGTTCTTAAAAGACCGTGGATAGATCAGCGTACTCTCCAGGTTCAGTGTAACAACAGAGCCATCGGGGAGCATTACTTTTTCTGCCGGCGTCATAGCTGTAAAACGTTCCATGCCAGCATGTCCTGCGATGAATCTTACAAACACAGCCAGGAAGAGCCCGATAACCAGCATGGCAGCTATCCGGAAAATCTGTGTCTGTCGTTTCCTGGCACGGAAAGTCACCACAGGTTGTGATTTTATTCTCCGGAATCGTTTAAGCTTATCATGAAACAGTTGCCATTCCTTATCCATATCCGGATGCATAAAGGATTTGATCTTATCAGATTCATTCCATAGCAACCGGGAATCTTCAAAGATCTTACGGCTTTCTTCTTTTTGTGCAATCCATTCTCTCAGCCATTTTTCCTCTTCCTGGGTGGATTCTCCGCTCAAATAACGAACGATCAGTTCTTCAGGTATTTTATTTTTTTGTTTCCGGGCCATCCGGGTTGGTTATGATGGGTTGAATTTGTAATTTTTATTCATAAGGTACACACCTATAGGTAATTTTACCCTTACAATATTTATGTAAAAAAAAGAAAAACAAGTAATAAAATAAGTAAATCTTTTAATTTTTCCCGGAGTGTCTTCAATGTCCTGGACATCAACGTCTCCACTGTTTTCTGAGAAATATCCAGTTTTTCAGCAATTTCCCGGTAGGTCATGTTTTCAAAACGATTCAGTTCAAAAACCTGACGGCTGCGTTTCGGTAATGCTTCGATGGCTTCATAGAGCTTCCTTTGCAAGGTGTCTTGTCCTTCTCCGGCAGGGTCATCACTTATTATTTGTTCAGCTTTCTCAAGGGATTCAGAGTTTGTCTCCGTTTTTTTCAGATCACGGAGATAGTTCAGCGCACGGTTTCTGACGGATGTAAACAAAAATGCATTTAATGATTTTGAGACATCAACAGATTCTCTTCGTTCCCACAGGCTTATGAATACCTGATGAACAATTTCCTTTGCCGTATCCACATCGGACACAAACTTCAGCGCAAAGAGAGACAACTCTTTAAAATGAAGACGAAAGAGCGTCTCCAGCATTTTCTCGTCCAGTATTCCCGTATCTCGTTCTTTACTGACCAAATCAATCTTTGTAGGTTAAATTGAATGTCCTGAGTAATTATTTAGCAGGTTCATTATCCTGAAATAAAATTATGTCCCTCAAAGGTAGTGCATAATTCGGAAAAAACATTCTGATTATGTTTTCTGACAGCAATTCCGCAAGTTATTATTTCTGAACCCCTCATCCTTAAGTTGGTCTATTTTAGAGGTACAAAAACAAAAGCAGATGTATAAAGGTCCTATGCTTTTAAGGATGAGGGTTACTCATGAATGGTTAATTTTATAGGTATTCGTGAGCTCCAACGCCTAGGGCGTTGTCGGTTCACCGAACACCTTTAAAAAATAATATAATTTGTGAGGTAACAACCGAACGATAATGAGCTCGTGAACACCATTAAAATTATTAACTATGTGAACATATACCAAAGACTTTAGCTAAGAGCAGACGACAATTAATTAAATTACAGCACTTTACATAAAATCTTATAAATATAAACCCTATTTTTGTAAATTAACAACGTTATTAAAGCATTTATTAATAACGTTATTAAATAAAATGTTATGGCACGTAGAAGTTTAGAAGACAGGAATATCCGTAGTCTGACAAAAGTTTCGGGCGGCGCAAGTTATGGCATAACTCTGCCCAAAGAGTTCATCCGGAAGCTGAAATGGAGAAGCAAACAAAAACTGGAAGTTACCCTTTACCGCGACCGGCTTATTATTCGGGACTGGAAACCGGGAAAAGATTGAACAAAACATAAAACAATGTAATCCCCCGGTAAACTGCCGTCAATATACCAGAGTCTGGATGGCATGGGCCGGGATAACTGTCTCTACGGCCCGGGGCCCGGCTGCCAACATATAGCTTATAGGTTATCTTTCTGTCAGATTGATTCATAACGATGGTGGCCATTTTGCCATCTGTATTTAGAAATGAAGTACTTAGCAACGGACTCCTGCTGGATGACGTACTCACCTTTCTGGCTCCCGGACTAATGAATTTGGAGAGATGGCCGATATAATAGTAAGAAGGTGTATAGATGAGTTCGCCTGTTCTGGTATCAGCATGTACGGGGGCGAAACAGAAATTTCCAACGTGGTTTGGCCCGCCGGTTTCATCTAGCAGGATATTCCCATCAGTCCAGGCCACGGTGCCATTATTCAGATCATTGATCATTGACCGTCCGTAACGCTCGGCATTCGATCAACGCTGGTAACCTTCTTCACGAAAACTTTCGGCAGTTCCTTCGGTGAATATAAGATTTTTGGAGGGTCAGGTTTCATACCAGTGAAACCCGATACCCCATGCATACTTCGATGCTTCAGGATCACCGAAGATGGTATTAGCCCTGTGGCTGATCAGGGGTATTCTATATTGCTGATCATGATTGATGGAAAAGGATTCCAACTCTTTGTTTTTGTCTGAAACTTAGGTATAGCTTGCACTACTGAAATCACAACTATGAATAGTGGTTCGCGCCAGGGTATAACCGATCCCCTCTTGTGGATCATAATAGGCTTTCAGCAATTCCTGTTGTTTTTTCTCAGAAAGTTTTGCAAATACCTCTGCCGAGGCGTCGGTAAGAACACCGCCAATGCCCGGAAATGTCTGAAAAATTTTGGTTGGATTCACGAACACCGCTATTTCCGTTTCCACCGGTTGTATAGCAGGTTCAAAAGCTTTTGTCCCGGAAGACGCCAGCCTCAGAGCCGTATCTTTTGCAGTTGGTCCAGACGGGTTTTTTTCATTCATGTTGCATGTGCTCAAAAGGATACCGAAAAATAAAACAATGCTTGTTTTTTTCATAACTTTCGTAATAGGTTTATAAACAGTCAGTTGTATTTGTCAGGATTCAGATATGTCTCAATGATCTTTTTCTTCCCCGGTTCTTTTTCAAGATGTTCCCACGACCAGAAAATAACTCCTTTTGAAGGTTGGTTCAGAGCATTTTTCAGATAGGTCTCAAATTCCTGATCGGTGACCTGATCGGTTCTGTATTCCTGTCGTACCTGAATGCTGGGAATAATTTTGCCAGGGGCCTGATCATTCATATCTTTAACCACGGAGGTAATCCACGGCCCATCGCATTTTAATCTCATCAGGGTTAATTCCCCGAAGCTCTGCTTCGAGAAAAAATAATTAAGTTTGTTATGTGAGTGAGTATATACATAAGAGTCATAATGTAACTGTATTATTATATCTTTTTGTATGTCCAGCCAAATACAGACGAATAGTATTTATAAATGAGTTGGATAAGAGTATGCGAGATATATGTCTTGAAATATCGAAATGATATGAAATTAATTTTATAGAGATAGGAGCAGATAAAGATCACGTTCAATTCTGAAGCCGGGTACACTGCCCGGCTGATAATATGTGTGGAGGCCAGCG
>CAYLJE010000138.1:0-6361 GCA_964383915.1 uncultured Rikenellaceae bacterium | reverse complement strand
CAACTCCTTCAAAAAGACCTTGCCTGATGTGGAAATCTCTCTTCTGTCCGGGTTTGCCGGGACTGACTATAGATTTATCCATGGACATGTACACCTGCTCGCCGCCTATCCGCAACTTAAGGTTTATGGTTCACTATTCCCCTACGTGCCGGTATGGCATGATCAAAAGGAACCCGCGGCCTCCAGAGCGGGGAAATTTCTGCGAAAGGCCGGCCATCTGCTGAAATTGCTGCCGCTGCTATGGTACCCGCCGCTGGGCGGATTATTGCTGCGCGGAGACGAGCGGGAAACATGGAAAAACTTTCAAGCCGCTGATTGTATTGTCAGTAAGGGCGGGCATATCTTTCATTCAGGGGGGGGGTTGTTCAGCCACGCCGTTCCGCTGCTGCTGGCTATCCGCCTGCAAAAACCCTTTGTTTTTTACGCCCAGTCCATGGGACCATTCACGGGGAGGATCGCCGGAATATTCATGCGCTGGTTGTGTTCGAAAGCAGCGCTCATTACTGTCCGCGAAGAACTTTCAAAGGATGTATTGCTTGCGTTGAAGGTGCCGGCGGAAAAGATAAAGGTTGTTCCTGACGCCGCTTTTGCCCTTGAGCCGGCAGCGGATGATGATGCCTGGCAGGTCTTGGAAGACAACGGCATCAATAAAGGGGAAAAATTCGTGGCCATAACCGTCAGGCAATGGTTTTTTGGCCGGGAGCCGGATTCACTGCTTCTCTACCAGCAATACCTGCAGGCAATGGCACAGCTTGCGGACTACATTATCGAACAATATCGGCTTAAAGTTGTCTTCATGCCCCAGGTGCTGGGACCGGTGGAATTAGAAAATGATTTGCTCGCTGCCCATCAGGTCTACGACCTGATCACCCATAAGAGCAAAGTAGCTATCGTGGAAAAAGATTTTTCACCCTCTCAACTGCTGAATATCTATGAAAAGGCCTATGTTTTCGTCGGAACCCGTTTTCACTCGGTGATCTTTGCCCTGGTGGCCGGGACCCCGGCTCTGGCCATCTCTTATTATGGGCCAAAATCAAAAGGGATCATGAAAATGGCTGGTCTGGAGGATTTTGTTTTAGATATTGGGAACCTCACGTTTACCGCGCTATCCCAAAGGCTTGATCGCCTGATACAGGAACGAGACGCCATGGCGATGAGGGTTAACAAACAAGTGCGGAGACTACGCGAACAAGCAGCAGAAACCCCTGCCTTCTTATGTCAACTGGGAGAAAAAACAGATGCCGAAAAAAGTTCTGTTTGTACTCCCAACCGTTAGCGGAGGTGGGGCGGAACGCGTCGTTCTGAACCTCTTGCGCTATCTTGACCGCGGCAAATATGATCTGACGCTCTTGCTGTTCAAACGCGAAGGTGTTTATTGGGATGAAATACCGAATGATATAAAGGTTGTTTATGCTACATCTCGTGGTCATCGTTATGTCACCTTTCCCTGGGTGCTTCTAAGGCTATTCTTTGAAGCACGACGGCATGACATTATTATAGCCGGGCTGGAACTTCTGCCCACGTATCTTTCATACCTTGCCGGCAGGCTCGCGAACCGTCCGGTAATTGGCTGGGTGCATACCAATTTTGGCACCTATATTCACTGCTTGAGTTTCCTGCACCGTCCGCTGTTGAAATATGTTTATCCCAGGCTTGCTAAAGTCGTATTCGTATCTGATGGTGCTTTGGTATCGATGCGTAGATTGCTGGAAAATACCCCCTTTGATCACTTCATGGTTATCCCAAACGTGCTTGACCTGAGTGTTTTTAAGTACAAACCCAAAGATGTTCAAATTCCCGACAAAATGTTGCAAATGCCAGTGGTATGTTCCATGGGACGGTTTACTGAGCAAAAAGGTTTTGATATCCTTTTGAAAGCTCATGCCGCCGTGCTTAAAAGAGGACTGGTTCACAACCTGCTCATCCTGGGCGATGGACCACTACGGTCAAGCTTAGATGATTTGGTGGCATCACTTGGAATAAGTGAAACAGTTTTTATGCCGGGTTTTACGGCCAATCCAATTCCATGGTTAAAAAAGTCACAGCTATTTGTGCTTTCGTCACGGCTCGAAGGACTTCCTACGGTTTTGCTTGAGGCGATGGCGGTCGGCGTCCCGGTAATAGCAACCGATTGCCCATCGGGACCGGCGGAAATATTGGCCGGTGGAGAATATGGAATGCTGGTTCCACGAGAAGATCCACAAGCCCTGGCGGATGCAATGATCAGTCTGCTTTCAGATCAAGAACAGCTTGCTAAATACGCAAAGAAATCCAAACAACGTGTCCTTGATTATTCCCCGGAGAAGATAACTGCGCAGTGGGACAAACTAATAGGCGATTTAGTATGATATTATATGCCTATTGGTTTGTATACATGCTTATTTACTATTTACTTGCTAGAAAGTACATTAGTAAATATGCTATGGTAATTATTATAATAATGAATATATGGTGGTTAGTATATATTCATTCATTTGTATTATTTACAGTAGATAGTAAAATATTATATGATTATGTTTTACAAAATGCTCATAGTATCAATGAAACAATTTCTTTACCCATATTTAGGAATTTCCATTCGGACATTGCAGATTTAACTTTTGCACAAATTCTTAGATTACCAGCTTTACCATATTATGTTTTCAATTATTTGGTCGGAATCATAAGCTTTAGAAATCCATTTGTTGCTGCCATGTTTTTGAATATATATTTTACTTTTTCAGTAACTTTATTTTTGAAATCCATAAGAGATAGAGTGAGTAGTAAAAATATTTTCTATTATTCAATCGCCATATTACTCATATCCCCAACAATGTTTTTTTATTCTCATCAGCTCCATAAAGAGGCATTTGTCGTAGCAACGTGTTTAATGTCCGCTGCATTTTTTATTAAAAAGAAATTTTTCTCGTTTTTTATCTTTTTTGTGATCGCTACTTTCAGTAGGGTATATTCTTTTTTAGCTATATTTTCTTACATATTTATATTTTATTACGAGTTACATAATTACAAATTGAACATCATGTCTGTAACGAAATCCATTCGGCTTACAAAAAATTTAAAATTAAAGATCAATTACAGTAATATTTCTTTACTGCTTATTGCCGTTGGGTGCATGGTTGCCTTATTTCATTTAATAAATAATTTTTCTTTGCTTACGCTAGAGCAGGGTGCATTAATGTTTGTTGCACTGTTTGCTACGCCTGTTTTTTATAAATTATCTAACTATGAATCATTTATATGCTTAGCAACTTGTGAAAGTATATTTTTATTATTTTTATTATTTTTATTATTTTATTTTATATTGAAAAAAGGGAAGCTATATCACTGTAAGGAGAATTTGGTTATTGTGACCTTGTTACTTAGTTTTGTATCAATATTAGCAGTAGAGGGGGCTGTAAGATATATCCTTATACCTGCTGGAGGTGGGTGGATGGGAGATGAGATAAACAGGAAACGATCATTGATGTTGCCTCTCATGTATTTTTTATTATTCTTTAACCTGAAATATTATGCATATGGTACATATAGAAAGATTATAACTAAATTTATAAAATGATTCTTACGCACAATGAATGGGCCTAACCAAATGATTAATGATCATCCATGCCGAGTGCTGCTGATTACCGTAAGGGCTGATTATGGTGGTGGTCCAGAACATGTATGGCAGATATTAAAGCATGGTCGTGAGCGTATCTCATTTTATATAGCCTGTCCACAGGAATGGCCTTATTGGAAACGCTACAGTCATGCTATTCCTCATTCAAATTTCTGTGAAATACCGCATAGGCGATTTACATTCGGCGCTTTAGCTCGATTGATAAGGTTTATTCGGCAAGAAAAGATCCAACTAATCCATACGCATGGAAAAGGGGCGGGTGCCTACGGACGGTTGGCATGTATGGCTACCGGGATACCTTGTATCCACACACCGCATGGCATCCATACAGGTGAATATGGCACGGTTAAAAAATGGTTTTATGTCCACTACGAAAAGATTACCTCACGGTGGATTAAACATATTTGCTTTGTCTCTCCATCAGAGCAGAAACAGGCTTACAATTTGGGACTTTGGCCCCAGACAAAAAGCACGGTTATCCCTAACGGAGTAGATGAAATCACCGAAGATACCAGGGTTGCATGGCGCAAAAAAATACGGGAAAAATTGGATATTACTGAACAACAAATTGTTGTGGCCATGTTAACCCGCTTTGATTACCCGAAAAATATGCTGGAAGCTTATGATATCGCGAAAAAGAGCCCCGAGATTATTTTTCTTTGGCTGGGGGACGGCCAGGATAGAAACATTTTAGCGGAAAAAGCCAAGCTGGAACAAGTCGGGAATATTGTTTTTACGGGTTTTGTCGATAATCCAGGGAGATATCTGGCCGCCAGCGATATCTACTTAAGCACGTCGCGATGGGAAGGCATGCCCCTGGGAATTTTAGAGGCTATGTCCGTGGGACTGCCGGTTGTCGCCACTGATGTGGTGGGCAACAGAGATGCCGTTATTGATGGCACGACAGGGATTTTGTATCCTCTGGGGAAAACACCCCTCGCCGTCAGTTCCCTGAAAAAAATGCTGGAAAACAGGGAGGATTTTAAACATATGTCCCAACAGGCGGTATTAAGACAAAGAAAATATTTTTCCACGCAACGCATGGTTGCTGATATACTTCATGTCTATCAGACGGTACTGCGGTAGATTGCTTAAAAGGTGTTGCCATAAACTATTGAACTTTTAGCAGGAAATCTTTCGAAAATTCACTTGCAAGTTATTCGCTATGCCAAAAATTGCGGTTATTCATGATTGGTTGACCACCTATGCCGGCGCGGAGCGCGTTCTGGAACAGATTCTCAACTGTTTTCCGGAAGCGGATTTGTACACAATGGTGTGTTCATTACCTGACAATGCCCGTTCGTTTATAAAAAACAAGACGGTCCAAACATCATTTATACAAAACTTTCCTTTTGCCAAAAAGAAATACCGTTCCTACTTGTCCTTCATGCCTTTGGCTGTAGAGCAGTTTGATCTCTCTCGATACGATATCATTATTTCGAGTTCCCATGCGGTAGCCAAAGGGGTAATCACAGGCCCGGACCAACTGCATATATCCTACGTACATTCTCCCATGCGTTACGCCTGGGACCTGCAGCACCAATATCTACAGCAAGCCAGTCTGGACCACGGATTGAAATCCTGGCTTGCCCGATGGATACTGCATAAAATGCGCATCTGGGATGTACGCACGGCAAATGGCGTTAATTATTTTCTTGCCAATTCCCAATACATTGCCCGGCGTATTCACAAAGTATATGGCCGGGACTCAACTGTTCTCTATCCACCGGTTGATACAGATCGTTTTCAACCGACATTCCAGCGCGAAAAAAACACTCACTTTCTCACCTATTCTCGTTTCGTTCCCTACAAGATGATTGACCGTATTGCCACGGCATTCAATGTCTTGGATGAACATTTGACCATTATCGGTACCGGGCCCGATTGGGAAAAGGTGAAGGCAGTGAGTGGCCCAAATGTTTCCTTATTGGGATTTCAGCCGAACGATACTTTGCTGGCACATCTCCAGAAAGCCAGGGCGTTTGTTTTTATGGCTGAGGAAGATTTCGGCATCGCCTGTGTGGAGGCCCAGGCCTGCGGCATCCCTGTCATTGCCTACGGCAAAGGAGGAAGTCTGGAAACCATACGTGGAGTGTGGTCGGGAGATTCGTGGCCAACCAATTATCAGCCCACAGGAATTTGGTTTCGTGAGCAAACCCCAAAAGCTCTGGCAGATGCGGTGCGTTATTTTCAGGCCAACCAGTACCACTTTTCGCCGGAGACCTGCCGCGCAAACGCATTGCGTTTTTCCGAAGAGCGGTTCCGTAGGGAATTCAAGGCGTATGTGTTGCTGAAATGGGAAAAATTTCAAAAGGAAATTGCCCCTATCTATCCTTGAATCCTCAAAATGATAGTCAACCTGAAAAAGAGATTGGAGTCCCCCCCCCAGTTAAGCGTCGGGCATCATTGTTTAATACCGATAGGATTGATCATTTGTATCAAGATCCTCATGTGCGGGATCGGAATTTTATTCTTCATTACGGTGACCTGAGCGATTCCACCAACCTGATCCGGATTGTTCAACAAGTGCAGCCGGATGAGATTTACAACCTGGGGGCCATGAGCCACGTGGCGGTTTCCTTTGAAACCCCGGAATATACCGCCAATGTTGATGGGCTGGGAGCCCTGCGCCTGTTGGAGGCCATCCGCATCCTGGGCCTGGAGCAAAAAACCCGTTTTTACCAGGCTTCACGTTGTAATGGGGGACGTTGGCACTTTGTCACTTTATGGCATGAGCAGTGCGGT
>CAYLJE010000137.1:0-6375 GCA_964383915.1 uncultured Rikenellaceae bacterium | reverse complement strand
AACTCGAACATTCTGAATCAAACACTGACTTTATGGACGGACACTAATTAGGCACAGATCCTCACGCTTTCCTTCGCAGTTCGGTTTTCCTGTAATATCTATTCAACAAAAAAAAACCGGATTATCACATGGTTGCATAATAATTGTTGCCCTAAACCTTCGTTCTCAGTCCTATGCTGCTTCTGATCTTTTCCTGAGAATGTTTCACCATATGGACTGCCCACCGTGAGGGTACTATTCGCTGAAAAATAAACAACAATCTGTTTACCACTCCCGGGATCACTACCTTTTTCCCTTTAAGCAATGCCCGGTAAGCGCACTTTGCCACTTCTTCAGAATTTGATGAGAGGAATTGATGTTTTGCAATCGCTGTTGTTTTCCCATGAACTGTTCCCGAAAATTGCGTATCGGTGACCCCGGGACAAAGCACGGTAAACGTCACCCCCGTATCTTTCATTTCTGCGGCCAGCGCCCTGGTCAATGAGATCATATAGGCTTTGGTAGCATAATAAACCGCCATCATTGGTCCCGGCACAAAACCGGCCAACGAGGCCACATTCATAATCCTGCCCTGCTTTCTGGAAATCATCTCCGGAAGAAATTCCTTGATCAGGTAAGTGGAAGCCAGCACATGCAACTGAATCATCTCCCTTTCCCGCTTCCATCCGGTCTGATCAAACCGGCCATATACGCCAAACCCGGCACAGTTAATCAACATGGCTACCGGAAACTGCCGTTCATCCACCTCTTTACGAATTCTTTCCACTGCCTTTTCGCCGGTCAGATCGACAAGAACCGTTACCATAGTCAGCCCGTCATGGTAATTTTTTATTTTGTCAGCGATCTGCCGCAATCCTGCCTCATCTTTATCCACCAGCAACAGCGCATAACCATCGCGGGCCACCTCCATCGCCAGCGCCAATCCGATACCGGAAGCCGCTCCCGTAATAATGGCCAGACCTTTCATTGGTTGCTAAAAAAGATATGAAATTTTTCAGTATCCATTCTTCCCGAAGATAGTTTTCTTTTTAGAACCATGCAAACCGTCCGGAAGCATTAGCTAAAAAGCATACTATCTACACCCACGTTTTTGCACCGGATTCTTTCTTATTCATGAGTCGAGTCTAAAAAGGTAGTGTTTTTCATATTTCCTACTTTGGTGGACAGCCGGTTTGCATTCTTTCCTATATATTTGAATCGAAATAAATCACTAAAAATTTAAAACTATGGAAAACAATCAAAAAGAGATCAACAACAAAATTGTTCCAGCGCCAACTTTCAATGCTGCTTTTAACCATGGGTGGAACAAAATGAAAAAGTATTTTCTGAAATTGCTGCTTGTCTCTCTGATCGTCTTTGTAGCAAAATTACCCATGGGCATCATGAAGGTACCTCATGAAACAGGATACGCTGCCATGCTTGCCTTCCTTGAGTTATTCGGGATCGCCTACGCTCTGTTTGTCATGGGTCCGATACATTTCGGTTCTAATTTTGTTTTTCTCAAGGCCATGCGGGATGAAAAGTTTGAAGTCCAGGATGTTTTTGCCGGTTTCAAAGAAAACTATTTAAATGTTATTCTTGCTACATTGCTCTCAGCAGCCATTATTATTGCCGGTTTTTTCCTTTTCATTATACCGGGTATTGTTTTTGCCTGCAAGCTTGCTTTTGTTCCTTATCTGGTTATGGACAAACATCTTGACCCGGTGGAAGCGGTAAAAACCAGTTGGCAGATGACGAAAGGTCATGGCTGGACTATCTTTGCGATGGGATTGGTATCTTTTTTCATTATCATTGCCGGCCTGATTGTATTTATTCTGGGGGTTATCCCCGCTGCCATATGGATATCAGGGGCTTTCGCTTCTTTATACTATGCCGTTGACACACAAACACAGAAATTTTTATCCTGAATAAGTATTGATAGCTAATGCCAAACCCGGATGCTGCAATCTTTACAGGGAGTAGTGCCGTTGTCAATATTACTCTAAAAAGATTCCGGCCAAGGGAAGCTTTTCGGAAGTTATTGTTAACTTTCACTCCGATTTATAAGCTATTCTAATAACTGAGTATCTGCATTTTAAGAAAATTTAACATCATGATAACGAAAAGTAATAAGAAGAAGTTGAGCCTGGTAGAAGTTTTTTCCATCGCTTTGCTGGTCGAATACCTGTTCAGAAAGATCAAAAAACGGGAATTCCGGGAAAAGGATCGGGGACAGGCTACCGGTTCCTAATCAATATCAATCTCTACTGATTTTAGTAAGGTTACTTCTTTGTCGTTATTTTCTTCTACTTATCATTTCCTATTGATCCTGAAGTGAACATTTCATACTTTTACAAATAATCGGATTTTTTGTTTTCATAGACAAAATACAACCAGGATGTTAAAAACATTGGTATATATAAGTCTGCTCTTAATTATTTCCGGAATCACTCATTTTGCTGCCGGCCAGGGGTACAGCCTTGCCAGTCCGGATAAGAAATATCTGGTTACCGTCGGTGTAAATGCACCGGGACAATTACAATACCAGATATCCTATGAGAAAAAAACAATCATAACCCCTTCATCACTAAATCTTGCGATTGGTGATAATCTCCTGACAGGTAGTCACGTAAGTATTATTTCCAAAAAAGATACGACGGTTGATTATACCTGGAAACCGGTATATGGTGAACGGAACATGTACAGGAATCATTACCGGCAAATGACTGTTTTCCTGCAGGGACAACAGGGCTGTATGCTGCAGGTTGTTTTCAGGGCATATAACGAAGGAATTGCCTTTAAATATATTATTTCCGGTTCTGATAAGCATCAGGATACACTGACGATCCATAAGGAACTGACAGCATTCTCCCTTCCCGGGGATGCTGAGGCATGGGTCACTTATTCGGCACAGGGCGTCTATAAAAAGATGCCTGTTGAAAAAATCGAACATCCTGCCGAACGTCCCCTGGTGATCCAGGAAGATAACGGACTATATCTGGCTATAGGAGAAGCTGCCCTGATTGACTATACCCGCATGCGTCTGATGCTTTCTCCGGATAAGAAGAACACACTGGTCTCTGTCCTGTCCGGAGAAGTAAGACTTCCCCTACCGGCAGCTACGCCCTGGCGTTTTGTGATGGCCTATACCTCCCCCGGCCAACTGGTAGCGCATAATTATCTGCTTTTAAACCTGAATAAACCTCGTGCCTTAAATGATGTTTCCTGGATCAAGCCGGGGAAAGTGATCAGAGAAGTAACCCTGACTTCACAAGGCGGAAAAGCATGTATTGACTTTGCCGCAAAGCATAACCTGCAGTACATTGAATATGATGCCGGATGGTACGGTCCGGAATATAAAGACACTTCCGACGCCACCACCGTCACCCTTGATCCAAGACGTTCCAAAGGACCGTTAGACCTGAAGGAGGTTATCCGGTACGGCCGGGAAAAAGGCATTGGAATCATCTTATATGTCAACCGCAGGGCGCTCGAGAAACAACTGGATGAGATACTCCCTTTGTATCAGTCCTGGGGTATCAAAGGGGTAAAATACGGATTTGTGCGGGTAGGATCCCAACGATGGACCTCCTGGCTGCATGAAGCCATCCGGAAGGCTGCCCGCCATCATCTGATGGTAGATATACATGATGAATTCCGGCCCACGGGTTATACACGCACTTATCCTAATTTCATGACCTGCGAAGGTATCCGGGGCGACGAGGAAAGCCCTTCCAACACACACACCCTGATCACCATGTTCACCCGGATGATTGCCGGACCTGCTGACAACACCGTTTGCTATTATTCCAAACGGGTGGATGAAAAGATGGGATCCCATGCATCCCAACTGGCTAAAACCGTCTGCATATACAGTCCATGGCAGTTTCTATACTGGTATGACCGGCCGGAAGGATCGCCGGGAAGTAAAAAATTAAGAAACGAAGGAGGGGAAAGATTGACCGGCAACGAGCCGGAGCTGGAATTCTTCGATCACGTCCCCACTGTATGGGATGATACCCGGGTAATCGAAGGAGAACCGGGGAAATACGGGACCATGGCACGACGCCATGGAACCGAATGGTATATAGGATCTATCAACGGGGTTGAACCACATACAGTAAAAATACCCCTCGACTTCCTCACCCGGAAAATAAAATATACAGCCTTTATTTATTCCGACGATCCCCATGTAAATACCCGGACACATGTAAAGATTGAAACAAGGATGGTTAACAAGCAAAACACTTTGATTTTTGATCTGAAACCCAACAACGGATTAGCCATAAGAATAACTCCGACAAAGGATAAAATTTAACACCATGGATCTGAAACATTTTTTCTTAACCTTCGCAGGTATGTGTTTGCTCGTTCTCCCACTCTCCTCCCAGGAAGTGGTCGATTTTGATGCCAAAGAATGGAACTGATTCATGGTCCGATGGCGCCAAAGACGCCATGGAAGGACGTTACGACACCTGGCGCGGCTACCCCAAAGAACGACAAGATATCTTCGACTTCCTTACGGCAAACAATATCGAAGGGGTGATCCTGCTCTCTGCCGACCGACACCGTCATGATGCTTGGCGGCACGACCGTCCCGGCGATTATCCGCTTTATGAATTCACCAGCTCACGCCTGACGGATATCCATTATCATCCGCTGCGGCCGGGGGCCCTCTTTGGCTACAACGAAAAAAACGGTTTCGGCATGCTGGCGTTCCATCCCCAAGCTCTCCACCCTTACGTAGTTTTCAAGATCATCAACATTGACAATAAACTGATCGACCAGATCAGGATCTACCGCTTTCAACTGGAGAAAGGTTTTGTGAAGAAAAAATGACCCTCCTCTTTCCAATTCTTTGGATTGTAACGGATACAGGGAACAATCCGGGGATAATCGAATCTGCTGCGGATGAACTGATCATAATATGAATTGTGCAAAAACAAGGATGAGATGCCTTTGGTGAAATAGGTATTTAAATAGGTATTTTACAACCTATTTAAATACCTATTATTTCAGGATTTATGTATTTGTTTTTTACACTTTCGGCGGTTCCCATCCGGGCTCATAGGTCCTCCCCCACAGTTTCATCGCCTCTTTGTCCCTGATGTGACCGTTGCTGGTATCGCATTTCAGGATTTTGCCGGTGCGACTGGCGATATTGGCGAGGTGACATAACAAGGTACTTTTTCCTCCTTCATCGATGGGGGAATCCAATTTGGCCTTTCCCCGGATGGCATCGAAAAAGTTCTCGACATGCAACGTCGTCATGCCACCCCCTCCGCCCGTTGCCGTCCCGGCTTCACCGAGATCCGACTTACTGTCCTTCAAAAGTTTTCCTTTCCGGTCGTACAAACGATAGCCTCCCCGGTTCACAAAAACGGTTCCTTGCGAACCATAAATGATTGTACCACGGCCTCCCCCGTATGTATCATAACCATTCCTGCTTTTCCCGTCCCATTTAATGGTTTTTTCGCCCGGAAACCGGAAGGTTGCATCCATGGTATCATACATGGTCCAGCCGTCATCCACAAAATGATATTTTCCGGAAGTGACCAACACTTCCTCGGGATAATCTACCTGCATGGCCCACCGGGCGATATCCAACTCATGGGTAGCATTGTTGCCCGTTTCCGCTGTCCCGAACCTCCAGCCAAACCAGTGCCAATTATAATCGAAGACATTATCCACGTAATGTTCTCTGGGCGCCGGCCCCTGGAACAGATCCCAGTCAAGGCCGGCAGGGGGAGCTGCCGGCACCGGGTTCTTCACACGGCCCCGGCTGTTCACGTAAAAAGCCAATGCCAGGTAAGGCTTCCCGATAACCCCTTCATGGATCTGCTTTATGATCCTGATAGAGTCCGGTGCCGACCGTTGCTGGTTGCCCATTTGAACAACTTTCTTGTATTTCTTCAGGTATGCAAGCAATAGTTCGCTTTCCCGTGGATTATGTGTCAAAGGTTTTTCCACATACACATGCTTGCCTGCTTCGAGGGCCATCCAGGTTCCCGGTCCGTGCCAATGGTCGGGCACAGCAAAAAACATAGCATCCACGTTTTTGTCGTCAAGTGCTTTTCTGAAATCATTCAGAAGCGCCGGCGTATAACCAATGTGTGGAGATAATTTTTTCGCACCCTTTTCCCTGCGCTCTTTCATGACATCACATAGATAAGCCACCCGGACATTGTCTTTGTTTTTTTCCAGCGGACTGATATATGCCGGAAACCGCCGTCCGGCTCCCACCAGGGCCACGGTCAATCGTTCATTGGCTCCCATGATCCGTTTATAATTGGCAGCAGGAAAACCCACACCCCCCAGGCTGATGGCAGCAGCTCCCAGCGCCGATTTCTTTACAAATTCCCTTCTTGAAGATTTTTCTTTCATGATAATAAATTT
>CAYLJE010000136.1:5296-6439 GCA_964383915.1 uncultured Rikenellaceae bacterium | reverse complement strand
CCCTAATGACAAATGCGTTTTCAGGATTATCCATTTGAAGAGTCACTTCTTGAAGGTATTAACTCTTTTGGCTTTGAGAACCCTACAGATATTCAGCAAGCCAGTATCCCATTGATTTTGGAGAGAAAAGATGTGATCGGTTGTGCCCAGACCGGGACTGGAAAAACATGGGCCTATGCATTACCGGTAATACAGTTGTTACTTAGCAGAAAAAAGAAAAGCAAGAATCCTTCCGTACTGATCCTTTCCCCGACACGGGAACTGGCTATTCAGATTGACCAGCAATTTGAAGGTCTCACCTACTATATGGACATCAGTTCCATGGCTATCTATGGAGGAGGAGATGCTGTAGAATTTGAACAACAAAAACAAGCTTTCCTGAAAGGAGCGGATATTCTTATTGCTACCCCCGGCCGGTTGATCTCGCATATTAACCTGGGTTACACCAAACTGGATGAAATTGCTATTTCTATCCTGGATGAAGCGGACCGTATGCTGGATATGGGTTTTAAGGAGGATATCATGAAGATTCTACAGAAGCTAACGGGGAAACGTCAGACCTTGCTTTTTTCAGCTACAATGGCCCCGGAGATCAGACGACTTGCAAAAAAAATTATGCATCATCCGGAAGAGATAAATTTTGAAGTATCAAAACCTGCCGAAGGAGTGCTTCAGGCCGTGTATATGACCAGCGAAAATAAGAAACGGTTGGTACTGAAGAAATTACTGGAAGATAAAGAGCTGGACCATATTTTGATCTTTTCCGCCACAAAAAAAAGTGTAAAACTCCTGGAGCGTGAGTTCCGGGGGAGGGGCTTTCCCGTACAGGCGATCCACTCCGACCTGAAACAGAACGAACGGAATGAAATCCTACGGGCATTTAAAAATAAAAAGGTTCCCATATTAATCGCCACGGATGTGATCTCCCGGGGGATTGATATTGATGATATTGATCTGGTGGTCAATTATAATGTCCCCAGGGATCCGGAAGATTATGTTCACCGGGTGGGGCGTACAGCACGGGCTAAAAAATCGGGGGTGGCGATAACACTGGTTGCTTCCGATGAGGTTTACCGGCTGAAAAAAATTGAAAAACTCATCGGTTATTCTATTTACCGGATGCCGGAGGAAGAAAGTAAAAAG
>CAYLJE010000136.1:0-5196 GCA_964383915.1 uncultured Rikenellaceae bacterium | reverse complement strand
AAAAGTAAAAAGGCAAAGGCAAAGGCAAAGGGGAAAGAGATACGGGAGAGATGAGTAGGCGTGCAAAATTTTGCATCCGGAGAAAAAGGTAGAGGGCGGACTGCAGGCCATCGACCGGGCATATGATGTCCGCGGTGGTGCCCTGGCGACTTCTTTCCTGGCAGAAACGGAATATACCCATGCCCTCCCGGATATCCGGCAAGCGGTAGAAAATGAATGAAACCGAAACAATAGCGAAACGGGAAATGATAAAAGGCCTGAGGCAACCGGGAAAAATTGTTAGAGGGTCAGATAATCTTTCTACAGGGTGATCACATACTATGTTTTTTCCCCTTTCCCAATGCTTGACACGATAATCACATACTCCCCTTTGGGTTTGGTGTTGCGGAATTGTTCCGATAGTTCGCCGAGAGTGCCACGGAAAGTGGTTTCGTGGATCTTGGATATCTCTTTGGAGATGCTGGCTTTGCGGTCTTCGCCAAAATACCAGGTAAGATCTTTCAATGTACGCAGCAGACGGTGCGGGGATTCATACAGTACTAAGGTGTGGGGAAGTGCGCTGATCTCCGTGAGTCTTTTGTTGCGGCCTTTTTTGGAAGGCAGGAACCCCTCGAAGAAAAAACGGTCACAGGGAAGGCCCGAGTTAACCAGTGCCGGGATAAAAGCGGTAGGACCCGGAAGGGTCTCCACCGGGATGCCCTTTTCAATACATGTGCGGATCAACAGAAAACCGGGATCTGAAATACCAGGCATGCCGGCTTCGGAAATTAGTGCCATGGTCTGTCCTTTCTGCAACCGGGATATCACTGACGGCAGTGTGCGGTGTTCGTTGTCTTTGTGATAGGATATGATCTGTTTATGAATGTCGAAATGATGCAACAGATTCATCCCTGTGCGTGTGTCCTCGGCAAGGATGACACCTGCCTCCTGGATAACCCTGATGGCTCGAAGGGTAATATCTTCAAGATTACCGATGGGTGTGGGAACGATAAATAACTTACTCATCCGGAAGGTTCTTCAATTTGCGTTGCACCAGGTCCATGAATTGTTGTGTGGCTTCATGCTTTTTGTTCCAGTTAAATTGTGTCACGAACTCCTCTACTTTTTTTCGGGACGAAGCAGTATTGATGAATTGAATGGCTTGGTCGTATCCGGCACTATCTCCATGGAACAAATCACGTATGAACATAAACTTTTCATTCAGACCGATAGACCGGCGAAGATCGGTTATCGGACGATCCTTAAGTTTTGAGGAGAGGTTTTTTTTGGGGTGTGTCTTCCTGATGTTTTCATTTCGGTATGTATGCTGGGTTTGGAAAGTATCAGATAAGAAGACTTTTTTTCCTTTCGTCTCTGTTACTACCGGTTTTTTTTCATGTGAGACAGGGGGTTCTGTCTTTTCTACAGGAATATTTTTGTTACCGGATACTGACGTTTTACGGGTTATTTCTTCCACTTCATCTTCCTGTTTAGCCCGGGGATTTTTGTTCTGCTTCTCCGGGATGATCTGTTCAGGTTTTTGCTGTAATGAACGGCCGAGGATCAGAAAATTCTCTTTCAGGTTTTTTAACTTCGAGATAGCCAAATCCAGCTCAATCTCTTCCGGCAGGGAAGATTTTTTCAGACCGGTAAGAATATTTTCGATTTCTTCTATATCTTTAGAAAGAATTTCCACTGTTCTTTCAAAATTCATAATCAGTAAACTATATGTATATTCGCGTGACTACAAAGTTAATGATAATAATTAAGAAACAGGTATATTATGTTTCTGGAAAGATCTATTGGCAGTAATAAGAAACAAGGATTTATTGAGGTAATCAGCGGATCTATGTTCTCCGGGAAAACAGAGGAATTGATTCGCAGGTTAAAGCGGGTACGATTGGCTAATCAAAAGGTAGAGATTTTCAAACCGGTACTGGATCAGCGTTATTCTGATGAAAATGTGGTGTCCCATGATTCCCGGTATATTCATTCCACGCCGGTGGAGACAGCCGCAAATATTCTTCTGCTTGCTTATGATGTGCAAGTGGTGGGCATTGATGAAGCGCAGTTTTTTGACATGGGACTTATTGATGTTTGTAATCAGTTGGCGAACCAGGGAACACGAGTGATCGTGGCCGGGCTGGACATGGATTTTCAAGGTCAGCCTTTTGGGCCAATGCCCGGGCTTATGGCCATTGCCGAGTATGTGACGAAGGTACATGCTATCTGCATTCGTTGCGGAAACCTGGCTCATTATTCTTTTAGGAAGACACCGGAAGAAGGACAGGTCTTGCTGGGCGAAAAAGATGTGTATGAACCGTTGTGTCGTGTCTGTTACCTGGAAGCACTGGAAGAAAGAAAAAAACAAAAGGGGAAGAATGAATAAAAAATGATGACCGGTTATTCCTTAGAAGAAGTTGTAAACACTGTCGAAGGACAACAGACAGGACAGGCATCCGGAAAAATAAGGGAAATACTAACGGACAGCCGGCGGATTGTATATCCCGAGGGGGCTTTGTTTGTGGCCTTGAGAGGTCCGAGGCATGACGGCCACCAATACATCCCTGTGTTATATCGTCACCAGGTGAAATATTTTCTGGTAGATCATTTTCCTGAAGATATCGAGAACTATCCCGAAGGATGTTTTATTCTGGTAGAGGATACTTTACGGGCGTTGCAGCTTCTGGCAGGGAGGCACCGCAAAACATTTACAAAACCGCTGATTGTCATTACCGGCAGCAATGGAAAAACTATTGTGAAAGAATGGCTGGTACAGACTCTGTCAGGTAAAAAATATGTCGTTCGAAGTCCGAAAAGCTATAACTCACAGGTGGGGGTGCCTTTGTCGCTCTGGTTGCTGGATAATAGCTATGATTACGGGATCATTGAGGCCGGTATCTCCCGGCCGGAAGAAATGAAACGACTTGAAAAAATCATACGGCCGGATATCGGGATACTGACCAATATAGGAGAAGCCCATCAGGAGCATTTCTCCAGCCTTAAGAAGAAACTGCAGGAGAAATTGTCTCTCTTTGACAGGGTCGGGACACTCATCTACAGAAAAGATATACAATGGATAGACAGGGAGATCAGGGAGCGTTTTAAAGACAAAGAAATCACCCTGTTCACCTGGGCAGTGGGCGAGGAGGCTGACCTGCAGATTACAGAGATTGTTAAAACAACGGATTCTTCTGAAATCAGAGCAATTTTCCGGCAGCAGAAAGTGAGAATCAGTATTCCTTTTACGGATGAAGCTTCTGTGGAGAATGCCATACACGTCTGGGCGACATTGCTCTATCTGCAATGTGAGCAGGAACATATTTCTCGGGTAATGCGCACGCTCCGGCCGGTAGCCATGCGCATGGAGATAAAAAAAGGAACAAACCATTGTTTGCTGATCAATGATTATTATAATTCCGATTTGCAGTCTCTAACCATCGCACTGGATTTTTTGAAACAACAAAACCGGCACCCTAAGAAGACGGTTATTCTCTCGGATATACTACAGAGTGGCAAACCGAAGGAAGATCTTTATCGCGATGTGGCCAGGTTGGTGCGTGAGAGCAGAGTAGATCGTTTTATCGGCATAGGACAGGATGTCTCAGCATATGTGAGCCGCATTCTGAAAGGATCTTTGTTTTTCCCGGGGACGGAAGCTTTTCTACATGCCTTGCCTTCTTTGGTTTTCAGAGATGAAGTGATTTTGCTAAAAGGAGCACGTGATTTTCACTTTGAAGAGATATCCGCCCGTCTGGAAGAACAGGTTCACCAGACCGTCCTGGAGGTGGACCTGGATGCGTTGGTCCACAATCTGAATGTTTACCGTATGTTATTGCAGCCAGAGACTCGTATGATGGTTATGGTAAAAGCTTTTGCTTATGGCAGCGGGGGATACGAGGTGGCCCGTACCCTGGAGTATCAACAGGTGGATTATCTGGCGGTGGCTTATGCAGATGAAGGAGTGATGCTCCGGCAGTCGGGGATCAAACTGCCTGTAATGATCATGAACCCGGAGGTGTCGGCTTTTGATCCATTGATACGGTTTTCCCTTGAACCCGAACTTTTTAACCTCGAGATACTGGAGGCTTTTATTCAGAAACTGGAAGCGGCCGGCATCCGGGATTATCCGGTTCATCTGAAAATAGATACGGGAATGCACCGCCTTGGTTTTCTACCGGAAGAAACAGAAAAACTTATCCACAGGATATCAGGAAATAGTTCGTTGTATATACGCTCGGTATTTTCTCATCTGGCGGCCAGCGAAGCACCCGATCATGATGATTTCACCAGGCAGCAGATCAGGGTGTTTAAAGAAGTGGCCGGGAAAATACAAAAAGCATTGGGTTATAATACCTTATGGCATATATTGAACTCAGCAGGTATCGAAAGGTTCCCCGAAGCACAATTTGATATGGTACGCCCCGGACTGGGGATATATGGAATCAGCGAGAACCTGCAGGATCGCCTGCAAAATGTCAGTAGCTTCCGGAGTATTGTCACGCAGGTAAAAAACATTAAACCGGGGGAGAGCATCGGTTATGGAAGATCTGAGATTGCTGAGAAAAACATGACCATCGCCGTGGTACCGGTAGGTTATGCAGATGGGCTGAAGAGAAATCTGAGTAACCGGAAAGGGAAACTGTATGTCAAAGGATCTCTGGTCCCGATAGTTGGGAAGATATGTATGGACATGTGCATGATAGATGTTACCGGGTTGGATGTGAAAGCAGGAGACGCTGTGGAGATTTTCGGGGAACATATACCGATAACCGGTATAGCTCAGGCAGCAGGCACGATCCCCTATGAGATACTTACAGGTATATCCTCCAGGGTGAAAAGAACTTATATACAGGAATAATGATCCGGAATGTTACAGGAATCATGTGAGCGGGGGAATAACTTATTACCGGAGTCTTTTTCTTTTCACTATTTACCGTCCTGCCGCATAAAACGACGCATGTCCTTCATCTTTTCCAACCCCGGCCTTGACCCTTTGAACCTTCTCAGGTCATAAGTGAAGGTAAGCATGGCATAACGCTGCAGCACTTCCGTTTGGATATCTTCCACATAGATATCTGTAACATGGCGTTGAACACTCCTGTTTTGGTTTAATACGTCATATACCTGTAAAGCAAGTTCTCCCCGTTGGTTTTGGAACAGTTTTTTACCGAAGCTGAGACTCCATATCCAGTAATTTTGATCCAGTTCTGCCGA
>CAYLJE010000135.1:0-6466 GCA_964383915.1 uncultured Rikenellaceae bacterium | reverse complement strand
CCGGACACCGGAAAAGGTAAGGAATACTATAAGAAAAATCAAAAAATGCAACTTGCATCTGTTAAAGAAGATTTTGATCACATCAGATCAATTTATAAAGATACAAAAAATATAAATATATTTGATTATCAGAATATAAAAGAATATTGCGGTCCATCCGGGGGTGCCGCTTATGCCTTGAGGAGAAACCAAACGTTAAGAGAAAGTTTTGGGTGAGAACTTAAGCCCCCTTTTTTGGGGGTGGATTATTTATTATTGTTTGAGAGTTGGCAGCAGTAACATTTTTTCTATATTTGCAGTCAGTAACCGTTGAAAATGAATATATATATTACCTATAGCATTTGTTGTTGTTCCCGATTGGATTATTGCCGGGAGGAATACGATGTTATGTAAGTAATATTTGGAAAGATACTTTCGTATTGAAACTCCCGGTCCTAAGCCGGGAGTTTTTAATTTTAAACTGTACTGAAATGGTGTATAATAGTATTATTGATTCGATTGGAAATACCCCCGTGGTCAGACTGCGCTCCGGTATTTCCGGAAAAGTGGTTGTTTATGCCAAGCTGGAAGGCCAGAATCCCGGAGGGTCGGTGAAAGACCGGGTGGCCGTGGCTATGATTGAAGGGGCCGAGTAGGAAGGCTTGCTGGACGGCGAGAAGGTAATTCTTGAGCCTACCTCGGGAAATACCGGCATAGGGTTGGCCATGGTGGGCATAGCAAAAGGGTATCCTGTAACATTGACCATGTCGGCAGCCATGAGTAGTGAACGTAAGACGATTCTGCGTGCCATGGGGGCAAAAATTGTTGAAACGGATCCGGCACTGGGCACCGATGGTGCCATAGAGGAAGCCAGGAGGATCTTTTCTGAGGACCCCGGCCGTTATTGGATGCCTTTTCAGTTTGATAACCCGGCCAACGTACTGGCACATTATCAGACGACGGCCCCTGAAATCATCCGCCAGGTGCCGGATATTACCTGTTTTGTGGCAGCCATAGGGACTACCGGAACATTGATGGGAGCCGGAAAACGACTGAAGGAATATAACCCGGATATTTGTATTGTCGGCGTAGAGCCGGAAGAAGGTCACAAAATACAGGGGTTGAAAAACCTGAAAGAGGCCTTTGTGCCCGGGATCTATGATCCGTCGGTGGCAGACAGGATCATTGAGGTTACTACGGAAGAGGCTTATCAGACGGCACGCGACCTGGCGCTGCAGGAAGGAATCGTTGCCGGGATGAGCTCCGGAGCGGCGTTGGCCGGCGCCCGTAAAATCGCCGGGGAATTGCCCGGAGGAAAAATAGTGGTTGTTTTTCCGGACCGCGGTGAGAAATATCTGAGCACAGCCTTGTTTCAATAACACTGTACGCCGGATACGGTCCGGCGTACAAATGTCAATGCCAGCTGAGATCAAGGGCTTCGGATGTTCACCTGTCACCCCTCAACAATCAACCTTTAAGTATCGAGCATCATCCTCAAACGCTCTGACATTAAATTGGGAACATGGAATTATTTACCGTTAACCTTCCGCCTTGACTTCTCTCCCAGATACCCCCCATGATGTCGCTTGGCATAATCTTCGGTGGTAAAGTGTATCTTTTTCATCAGCAATACCACCAGAGCATCCCCGATAACCGTCATGGTTGTGGTAGAGGTGGTGGGGGTGAGACCGAGAGGACACACCTCATCAGGATGACCTGTGTAGATAACGGCATCGGCTGTAGCAGCCAGCGGGCTATCCGGGTTCCCGGTGATCACAATCCTGGGCAGCCCGCTATAGAGTCTTTCTGCCAGACTTATCAGCTCGATTATTTCCCGTGTTTTACCTGAGTTAGAAATAAGTAATAAGATATCCTGAGGCTGGATCACTCCCAGATCTCCATGCTGCGCTTCGCTGGGATGAAGAAAAATGGCAGGGGTGCCGGTAGAAGAGAGAGTGGTCGCAATATTGATGCCGATCTGTCCGGCTTTACCCATCCCGCTGGCAATCACTTTTCCTCCCTGCTGATGAACATGGCGGTATATCATATCAACAGCTTTTAAAAACTGGTCGTTGACAGGAATATTCCGTATAGCTGCGGCTTCCTGTTCGAGAATTTGCCTGATGGTAACTTCCATAATATTTTTTATTTAATGCCCGAAAATAATAAAATTTCTTTGGAAGGGATTTCTTATCTTTGATTGTTCATATTTAAGAAAAAAAAATGAAATCTTTTCAGCTTACGGGAATCCGTCAAATGGAGCTTAGGGAAGTCCCTGATCCTGAAATAAAGTCTCCGTATGATGTGTTGATCCGCATGGAGGCGGTAGGTGTTTGCGGTTCTGATATTCATTATTATGTTTCCGGTCGCATTGGAAGTCAGGTGGTGCGGTATCCTTTTACGGTAGGACATGAGGGAGCAGGTATTGTGGAAGCAGTCGGTACAGCAGTAACCAGGGTTAAACCCGGGGACCAGGTGGCCATTGATCCTGCCATGCCTTGTGGGGAATGTGACCAGTGCCGCATAGGGCGTTTTCACACATGCCGGAATATGAGGTTTCTTGGAACCCCCGGTCAGGCCGGGGGGTGCCTGTCAGCATATATTGTGATGCCGGAACAATCCTGTTTTCTCTTGAAAGAAGGGAGTTCGCCGGAGTGGGGTGCTTTCAGCGAACCATTATCCATTGGCACATATGCCGTAAACCTGTCAGGGGGTATAAAGGACAAGAAGGTAGCTATCCTTGGCAGCGGGCCTATCGGGATGAGTGTGTTACTGCCGGCTTTGGCTTATGGTGCCGAATCTGTTTATATGACTGATAAGATTAGTGAACGGGTAGCACTGGCCCGAAAGTCAGGAGCTGTCTGGACCGGTAACCCGGAGGAAGAAAATATCGTTAAAGTAATCCTGGGACAAGAGCCTTTGGGGATGGATATTGTGTTTGAGTGCTGTGGACAACAAGAAGCTATGGATCAGGCTGTGAAGCTTGTGAAGCCCGGAGGGAAGATTATGATCATCGGGATTCCTGCATTTGATGCCTGGCATTTTCCCGTAGATGACCTGCGACACAAAGAGATCGCTATACAAAATGTCCGGAGACAACTGAACAGTGTGCAGGAAGCTCTCGATCTGATTGAAACAGGGCGCGTGAAAGTAAATCCGTTGATCACCCATCATTTTTCTTTTGCAGAGACCAAAGAAGCTTTTGACCTGGTCGCCGGGTACCGGGACGGAGTGATGAAAGCCATGATCCGTTTCTGATAGATACCCCACACTCCTGCGAAAACGTGAAGGGGAGGGAGACAAGGCTTTTTCTTTGATCTTTTTATATTCCGTTCTTCCCCTTGAAAAACCTATCTTTGTAAAAAATATATAGCTGAAGGAAAGGATATGTACAAATATGCCACTGCCATAGGTATTGATATTGGTCGTACAGGCATCAATTATGGAATTGTACGACAGGATGGGGCGGTGTTGTGGCAGAACAGGATCCGTTTTTCGAGGCAGCGGAATAAAACGGCTGTTCTCAGAAAATTGTTTGACGTAATAGATGATGCATTGGCTTTTACGTCTGAACAGGGAATCAATCCGCTGTGTATGGGCATCGGATCCCCCGGGATTGTAGATTATACCCGCGGATATATCCTTGGAGCTGCCTTACACATACGTGATTGGAAGAATATTCCGTTGGCGGAGATAGTACATGAAAAAATCGGTCTGCCTGTTTTTGTGGATAACGATGCTACCTTGTATGGTTATGCCGAATGGATGTTCGGAGCTGCCCGCGAGGTAGATGATGTGATCTTTATTTCATTGCGTACCGGTATTGGAGGGGCCATTATCATCAATAGAAAATTGCACCGCGGAAAAAACAATGCCAGCGGTGAGTTTGGTCAGATGACGATTAATTACAAGGGGCCCCGCAGCAAATGGGGAGGAAGAGGTTGTCTGGAAAACTATGCTTCTTCGCAGGTTCTCGCAGATCATTATAACCGGAAAATAAGAAAAATATATCCCGGGGAAGAACAAAAGATAATAACCTCTGTCATCCCTGTATTTGAACGGTTTAAGTCCGGAGATCCGGTAGCCGTGGAAGTGGTGCAAGAAAATGCCCGTTTTGTAGGTATCGGCCTTGGAAATCTGGTAAATATTTTTGCTCCCGGACTGATTATCGTAGGTGGGGAGATGGCCCTTGCCGGGGAAGATTATCTCCGTTTAATCCGACAGTCAGTAATAGAAAATTCAATGCCTGCCTGTCACCAGGAATTGAAAATTCTCCCTGCACAACTAAAACATGAGGCCGGCTTTATAGGAGCCGGACATTTTGCGCTGGCCAGGCTGGATGGGAAAACACCTTAGATAAATTTAAATACTATGATTACATTTCGTTTGGATTCGATACAGGAAATTGTTCCACCCCCGGGGAACCCGGAGTTATTAAAATATGAAAAAATACCGGTGAGGGTCTTTTCCAGCTCGCAGGCTGCCTCTAGAATAGTTGCTGCCAGAATTGCGGACCTTATCAGGGGAAAAGCAGAAGACGGAGAAAACTGTGTTCTGGGATTACCTACCGGATCAACCCCCGTGGAAGTATATGATGAGTTGGTACGTCTGCATCAGGAAGAAAAACTGAGTTTTCGCAACGTAATCACTTTTAACGTGGATGAATATTTTCCGATGAACCCCGGAAAGATACAGTCATATGTGCGTTTTATGCGGGAACACTTGCTCGATCAGGTAGATCTCTTACGGGAAAACATACACATTCCTGATGCTACACTGCCCATGGAAAAGATTCCTGCTTTCTGTAAAAAGTATGAAGAGGATATTGAAAACGCCGGGGGGATTGATATTCAATTGCTGGGGGTAGGACGTACCGGACATATTGGGTTTAATGAGCCGGGGTCGGAGCGTCATTCTGTTACCCGTCTTATTACGCTTGACCATGTGACCATTGCTGATGCTGCCAGTGACTTCTTCGGAGAAGATTATGTGCCGCGAAAAGCTATTACCATGGGGGTAGGTACATTGTTGGGGGCTAAAGAGGCAATATTGCTGGCCTGGGGAGAAGGAAAGGCTGAAATTATTAAGGAAACAGTAGAAGGGTCTGTTACAGAGAATGTGCCTGCTTCCTTTCTACAGGAACATCCCAATGCCATGGTGGTCCTTGACGAAGCTGCTTCTGCCGAACTGACCCGTTTTAAGACCCCATGGCTGGTAGGAGAATGTGCATGGGATGACGAAATGGTAAGGAAAGGGGTTATCTGGCTGTCTGACCGGGTGAAAATACCCATCCTCAAGCTAACTAGCAGGGATTATAATGAACATCATATGGGTGACCTGGTAGCAAGAAGGGGAGGAGCTTACGATCTCAATATCCGTGTGTTTAATCAGATACAGCATGCCATTACAGGATGGCCCGGAGGCAAACCCCGTGCCGATGACACTTCCCGCCCGGAAAGGGGGATACCCTATCCTAAACGGGTGGTCGTTTTTAGTCCCCATCCCGATGATGATGTGATCTCTATGGGAGGGACATTGAACCGTTTGGTTGATCAGGGACATGATGTTCATGTAGCTTATCAGACCAGTGGAAATATTGCTGTGTTTGATGATGATGTGATCCGTTTTATCAGGTTTGTGGCCGACTTTGCCGGCGATTTTTTTCCACAGTTTGGATATCCGAAATCTTTCTATAAGAAAATATTGGATTTCTTTGCCGGGAAAAAACCAGGCCAGGTGGACATTCCTGAAGTGCAAAAGGTGAAATCCCTGATAAGAAAAGTGGAAGCCAGGGCTGCTTGTCGTTTTATTGGTATCCCGGAAGACCATATTCATTTTCTGGATATGCCTTTCTATGAAACCGGCCGGGTGAAGAAAAAACCACTATCAGGAAATGACTTGCACATTATTCAGAATTTGCTGGAGAAGGTACAACCCCATCAGATTTTTGCTGCCGGGGACCTGTCCGACCCGCATGGAACCCATCGTGTATGCCTGGATGCGATCATGCACGTGCTTGATCGTGTCAGAAAACAGCCCTGGATGAAAAACTGTTATATATGGCTCTACCGGGGTGCCTGGCAGGAATGGAGTATCTCCGAAGTAGATATGATGGTTCCGTTGAGTCCGGATGAAGTGGTGAAGAAAAGAAAGGCGATCTTTAAACACCAGTCACAAAAAGACAAAGCATTGTTTCCAGGCACCGATGAACGGGAGTTCTGGCAGCGCGCCGAAGACCGTAATCATCAGACCGCTGTCCTCCTGGATAGGTTAGGACTGGCCGAATATCAGGCGGTGGAGGCGTTTGTGAGGTATAAGATACAAGAAGGTTAGCAACGTATGATCCTGGGCTGCTTTCGTGAAAAAATACTTTATAAAAAATAAATTTTTTTTTACCTTTGTATCAGCTTTTTTATAAGCAAAGAAATATTTGGACCTGTAGCTTAATTGGATAGAGCACCTGACTACGGATCAGGAGGTTGGGGGT
>CAYLJE010000134.1:0-6509 GCA_964383915.1 uncultured Rikenellaceae bacterium | reverse complement strand
ATTCAGTTTTCAATTTCTCTATTCGTGCGATTATCCAATAAAATTAAAAGTTAACAAATAAAAATCACATTAATTGGATACCACCGGGCAAATCAGGTATTTATAATTTTCCGAATGATGCTCAAAATTAACCCGACCCGAAAGAGGCACTTCATTTACAATTTTTATCATATTGCCATTTTTATCAACAGCCTGAATATCTACACCTACGTCATTCAAACCAATCAGGGATAAATCAAAATCGAATGATTTGGCATTTTTAATCGGAATAATTTCCCATCCGAACTTTTCTTTTTTGAGCATATATGACCCCTGCCCAGCCAGTTTGCCGGTGACAGGTTCATCAAATGTATCGATGAAGTACAGGTCATCAGAGAATACTCTTTCAATCCGTTGATGTGTTTCAGTGTTCCCGTTTTCAACAGAATAGGCCAGCAAATTTTGGCCTGGCATGAATGCCAGAAATCCGTAAGGGGGAAGGTTCCATTTTTGATTGATGGCTTCAACTGTCCAGTTATCGTTCGACAAGTTGGAGTAAACCTGCAGACCCGATTTATACTGAAGGTGAATTTTAGGCGCCGTTATCAGGTCTTTTTTCACTGCTTCGGAACCTGACACATACGAATTTCCGTCGAAATAGGTAATTTGCGTAACAGGAATCATTGAATAGCTGTTTTGCAGGGGCTGCAGAAAAGCATACCTTCTGACAGCGTCGCTGCCACTTGAAAGAATGCCGATGGTCCCAAAAGCCAGGGCAAAAGGAATGTATTGAATTCCGGAAACATTGGCCATTCCATCCATTTCCAGGGGATGGATTTTCAATAACTGAAAATCAGGAAATACAGGCAGTTTATGATCAATATAAGCATAATTACCATCCGCCAGCCCCGCATAAAACCAATGACTTCCACCTTCGGAATATACCGGTCCCTGATATGCCCTGCGTTCGTTCATTAAGGTAAGCCCGACATATTCGAAAACTGAACAAAATTTACCGGCACCGGGGGCACGGTAATCATAATCCACCCGGTCCATGGGGGAGATACAGGTTTCCACATCGCAATAGGAGAAATTTGTTCCATATATTTTTTTTATCTGTGGGGCAAGAATGGCCTCTTGCTCCCACCCAATGGCAACTTTGGGTGCATAACAACGGCTCCAGGCAGGACCCCATCCGCCCAGGTAACTTAGCCTTATCCAATCTTCATTCCACCGGGCACTAACTGGTGCTAAATCCATGTAATTTGTATATAATCCCATCCGCCAATCGTTTGATTGGACAAATCGAACAAATTCCCTAATCTTTTCGCGGCCAAGTTGTGGATTGGGATCCAACCGGAAAGTGTAACTTTCACCCCCTTCGCGCCAGAATTCTTCGTGGTAGCGGATACTTACTTTTTCCACACCCTTCGATCGCAAACCGGTGACAAATTTGCCCAGTGAATCCAAATCGCTCCCCCCGTTGATAGCCAAAAGTCTGTCGGCCTGGTTGGAACGCATTGGAGATTTAGGATTATCGATGGTGGGAAAAACCTCATGCACGTCAGGTGAAACATTGATAAACAAGCGTTCGCGAAGAGGATTCCTGATTTTATTCAACAAGGGGATGTACCTGACGCCCCCGTTATAGGTTGCAAAGCTATCTTTAATCTCTTTTTTGCCTCCGAAAAAGAGGGAGGCATTGGTAAAATACCAATCAAACATAGTTAGATAAAAGAGTCCGTCGGCATAAAGAATGTCGGGTCTGTCCGGCGTATAAGAATTATTGGAAAATGGATTGTAACACAAAAACGGGACAGGCACCAGTTTAGCATTGGCAACTTTTCCGGTCCTGCCCAGGGTGATCTCTTCCACATGTCCGGTTTCCGATTTCTCTTCGATTCCCCAAATAAGTGATTTTTGATTCAGTGTATAGTAACAATCAAAATAATCCGTAAAATCTTTTCTTTTGGCTTTGTACTCAATAAAAAGAGTATCCTTCTTTAGTTTTTTCCCGAGAACATTCCATTTAACAGGTATTTTATTCTCAAACACTATTTTCGAATCCTTATCGATTGATTTTTTTTCTCCTTTATATAAAACAGAAATTCCCCCCACCGGATTCGAAATATCAACTTCGTAAACGAGCGTAACATTGTCATCCCGGTATATGAACTGATAAATATCCTGTAATTTTTTTATGTTATTGGAATACGCTTCTGTTTTATTAGTGGGCAGAATGGTTTCTTTCCGGATCGGGAAAGGCAGCTTATCGGGTAACGGTTTAAATGACAAAGGTTTAAGTTCTTCTTCGTAGGCATATACCGGCCCTAGAAATATTTGATTGATATCGGCAGGATTTCCATTTCCTGTGAACTCCATACCGACCAAAGTAACAGGCCTCTCTATGGTGTCATTAAGTTTTATATGGTCGAGATACCAATATTTATAGCACATGTCGGGCCACAACCATTCCTGTACAAAGCGAATTTTATGTTCTTTACCCTGTGCATCGTTAATAATAAGGCTGTGTTTCATCGAGGGGCCGTCTTCCCACAGCCAGCGAGGACCAATATTCCAAAAATTAATACAATCCCACTCTTTTTTCAACTTTTGCGGATGTACCAGCTCTACCCGAAAGTGTACCACTTTTCCGGTATCGGTTTGATAGGCTATTTTCCCGCTGTAATCGGTAACGACCCGCTGTTCCTGTGTGCGGTACAGTTTGGCCTGGCCTTTAAAAACCTTCACTTGCCACAGGGTGCAATCATCGAATGTGACAACAGGTTCCCTCACCTCCTTTCTGCCATTCATTTCATAAGGCTTATCTCCTATGCTTTTTTGAGTCGGATCGCTGTTTATTCCTGCAACCTGACCCCAAATAGTAATGGCCGTTAACAACAGGAAAACAACAGTGCAAAAACTGAATTTTCCCAGGTATCTGGTTTTTTCCGAAAAACCGCAAATTTTCCTTTCAGAAACAGTAGGACGGGGAAAAAAAAGATTGACCGGGAAACAGTAAAGAAACTTCCAAAAGTCAGGCATTTTATTATTACGGGAAGTTGTTACGCCCCTTTTTGTTATCTGTTTTATAAAGCTGTTTATTGTCATTTTAATCTTTTAAAACTATTTAGAATAGAATTTATCAAAAACCGGGATAATTTATTCTTTCAACCCGAACATACTGTTATTCATGGTTATATATTATCAGTATGAGTCCTTTTGACGCAGGTATCTGAAGTTGATTTATATCAGCCACACCGGCTTTTTGCAGATCATCGATCGGTGGTATTTCTATTTTTGCTGTTTTCTGATTCATTCCTAATTTCTTCCAGTCAATTTTCAACCTGACAGATTGGTCAGAATCAGTCCAGTTTCCAATGGCAATCATCGATTTGTCTTTTTTTCGATAGACACTTGCCAGGATATCAGCATTTCCGGTTTTTACCGGATTGTTATTGTCCCAGTAACCAATATATTCCGAACCATTCATACCAAAATAGTCCCATAATTTCCAGATGTTCATAGGTCGGCAACTTCCGTAATACCGCGTTGATTCTCCATACACCATTCCCCGGTAAGCATTTCCACATCCCTGGAGCATTTCGCCGTACAAGCCAAAAGGGATTCCCGATATTTCCACCAGCCAGTAATCGGGTTTTGAGTTGTAATCGTATCCTTCGCCAAACCACACACTGTTTATGTATGGCAGCAGTTCCATGTAATTGTTGGCCGGACTGTTTAAACCGTAAGCCGGATGAAAAGCATTACCCGAGTGAAAATCAATTAAACAGCTATCTGCAGCCCTGTCCATTGTTTTGCGCATACGTTTCATAATTTCCCTGTCGTATCCGGCTCCGTCGAGATACAAACCACGAATGCCAATATTTTTAATCAGATAATTTAATCCTTCAATATAATAATTATGCCAGCGCGAGAGCCCCTGTGTTCTGATCGACATGTCGCCATCTTTCCCAACTCTTGGATCGTGCCAGGCCGGATCGTAATTGGTGCGAAGGTGTTCTACCAGCCACATGCAACCAGTCATCCCATAAATACTTTTATCATCTAATTTTTCATGAGTATCGGCGAGGTATTTTACATTGGTTCGCGAGTAAATTTCATCATCGAGTTGACGGAGCGCCCACAGTTCACAGGCATGTGTCGATAACTCTCTTACGGTATAATAGAGTTTTGTCCGGATGTGCAGTTTATTGGCCTTTTTAACCAGTGCAGTCAGGGTGTCGACAGATAAAAACGGATAATTGATATATGGATTATATACATTGGCATGATGTACATTCATGAGGGTAGCTCCGTTTTCTGCTGCCTTAACGGGGTCATTGTCAAAATGGTAATACCTCTGGCTCCAGTGTTTGTCGTCCAGCGTTTTAAAAGGTGTAATGAGCAGGCCGAAATTCAATATCATTTTATCGCCTTTCTTCATTTCCTTTGCACCCACATAAGCATTTACAATCACTTCTTTACCGGAAGTATAAACATTGCAACCTCCTTTGCCATCGTTACTCCAGTCGCGGTATGGCCCTACCTCTTCAAACGAGCCCAGCTTCCAGTCGGGAACCAGGTGCTTTAGTTTTAGCTGCAGTCCGGCATTCACATCTCCCAGCCAGATCATGTTGTTTGCATATTTCTGGTTCCATTTCCATTCCAGCTTGTCAGGTGTATAACCTCCCTGTTTCCCCATTCCCATCAGATATTTTGCCGTTGACTTTTGATAAGGAATTACAAGTTGAACATCTTCTAAACTAATGTTGTCTTTACACTCGATTTTTGTTTCATAATTGATGTATCCGTCGCACTCCATTTTTGCTTTCACACAAAGATCTATATCTTTCGAAGTACCTTTGGTTTCCCAGACCACAGCTCCACTTGTCTGTAAAATAATTTTGGGTTCTTTAAATGATAAGCTGATAATTTTCCCGCTACGGATTATGTCAAGATGGACAGGCTCTGAAAGGATACTTTTTCTCGTTCCGTCGATGGAATGATTACTACCAGTAAATGTGCTGGTAATTTTCTCCGGAAATCCTGATTTATTAAAGCTTAAACTGCGCCCGAAAACTGAAACGGTGTGTCCGTTCAATTTTACCGGTGTAAACGGTGCAATCACCTCATCATCGATACCCCTTTCTGAATCCAGCCAATTGAGCCTTGATTGGTTTTGCGGTGTATTGTAACCCCTGTTAAACGCCACTTTATCATCAATCTGAATGCTTACATCAATGGCATAACTCCTGGTTCCCTGCGCCGAAACAGTGGCTTTCCCCCGGTATGTTCCCGGAGATTGATCAGCCGGGATATCGGTTATTATCCACATCGAACGCACTTCACCTTTGGGTACTTTCACGTCTTTGACAAAAACGTTACCGAGGTAGTCTCTTCCTCCCATATTTATACATTTCAATAACTTTGAAGGAAGCACATTCCCATTCTCATTTTTCAAATCGGAAAATATCACTTTTACTTCTTCCAGTTCTTTATATGGTGCGAATATCCCCAATTGCCAGGCATACGATTCATCCTTCATCGCCCGGCCTTCAAATTTGGACGTAATACCCTTTTTATACCAGCGATAAGGAATGGTTTCCATCATATGCGCCGGATAGTTTCTGTTTTCAGGAAAAATCAGGAATTCTTTATCCCTGTTCGCTTCTATAAGTTCCGACAACTCCTTGTGCGTCACAGGTATTTCCATCGGATAAAAGCTGTGAAAATCGCTTTTACTCTCAAATGTGACAATCTTAGCCGACTGGTTGTCGATTTTGCCGGCAATACTATTTTTCCAGGCAGGATCATAAGTATCATGCGGTTTATCATAAACAGCGTCCGGAAACCACCATTTCCCGACATTTCGTCCCGGCATATAATACAAATAGTAATTACCTTCTCCCGAAACAGGCTGAAATACTATTTCACCAAAGTCTTTATTCTTTTGTGTGCAATAAATATTATTTATTCGTTGATTTGTGAGTGCATCTGTTAAAATTAAATTCTTATCCTCCACATTATCGAGTCTTCGCCATGGGACAATTACTTTCACAGCATCTGATGGCTTTTCAACATAGATAACCGCACGATGATTGCCCAGACCATCATAATTCCATTGTCCTGTACCGTAAATAATTTCTTGTGAATTTGAAATAAATACGTTAAAAATGAGGATCACATAAATAATAGGGAGTTTTTTCATAATATTTCTCCAATTTTAATGATATACCTAATGATTTTATTTCTTCAAGTCGGTTAAGGTTATTTTTGCAGCTATGCAAAACTCGATTCAATAAATGTCTTCTTGGACTTACCTCTGTTCCAGAAAGGGGTTGAAAGATTCGTCTATCCAATCTTGCTTTGAAAATATTGTTACATGTTTTCATTTTTTTAGTTTGTATCGAACTATCATGTCATTTTAAAGATATTAATTAGTTCTACTTTGACACATTAGATATTTTTTCTTTTGAGTATGCTCTATTGATATCCATTTGTCTAAATAGATGTCTGACATACATCCT
>CAYLJE010000133.1:0-6518 GCA_964383915.1 uncultured Rikenellaceae bacterium | reverse complement strand
AACTGGATGAATACCACCTTGGACAATTGATCTATTTCTTTGAGAAAGCATGTGCTGTCAGTGGTTATTTGCTGGGAGTAAACCCCTTTAACCAGCCCGGGGTGGAAGCTTATAAAAACAATATGTTTTCCCTGCTCGGTAAACCAGGGTATGAAAAAGAGACAGAAAATATCCGGAAGAAAATCCTATAGCATGGGTTTTCAGGATGGAATAAGCTGTATCTGTCGGAATTTCCCTGAATTTATATGATAAGCATTGTATTTATGAACATTTTATTATCTTTATAAGGCCTGAAAAAGAGATGGGAAGAGGTCAGGCACAAAGTTCCATCTGATTTATTTCTAATGCTTGTAAAAACTTATGGTAGTGCTGTTCATGGGATCCGTGCAATGACGGTTACCGTGGAAGTAAATGTTTCAACGGGGATTCGTTTTTATCTCGTAGGGTTACCTGATAATGCTGTCAAGGAGAGCCAGCATCGTATTCAGTCGGCTTTTCGTAGCAACGGTCTGAAATGGCCCGGCAAACAGATTGTCATCAATATGGCTCCTGCAGATGTGCGTAAGGAGGGATCGTTGTATGATCTGACCATAGCTATAGGTATCCTGGCGGCTTCGGAACAACTCCGGCCGGATGATCTGGGACGGTATATGATCATGGGAGAGCTTTCCCTGGATGGAGGATTGCAACCGGTAAAGGGAGCATTGCCTATTGCTTTGCAGGCGAAGGAAGCCGGTTACGAGGGGATTATCCTGCCACGTAAAAATGCCCAGGAAGCGGCGGTGGTAAAAGGATTAAAAGTTTATGGGGCCACTGCACTGAAAGAAGTAGTGACTTTCCTCAGCCGGGGAGATACACTGGAGGAAACGAAGGTAGATATGGATACCCTTTTCCTCTCGAAAATGAACAGGTATCCTTTTGATTTTTCTGATGTGCGGGGACAGGAATCGGTAAAACGAGCACTGGAAATTGCTGCTGCAGGGTCACATAATATTGTGATGGTGGGATCACCGGGCGCCGGAAAAACAATGTTGGCCAAACGGTTACCGACCATTTTACCTCCTTTGTCTCTTGACGAAGCCATTGAGACAACAAAAATTCACTCTGTGGCAGGCAAGATCGGCGATGATACCTCGTTGATGACACGCAGACCTTTTCGCAGTCCTCACCATACTATCTCTGATGTAGCCCTTGTCGGCGGAGGCACCTATCCGCAGCCGGGGGAGATTTCTCTGGCACATAACGGAGTGCTTTTTCTGGACGAGCTGCCTGAATTTAAACGGCAGGTACTGGAGGTATTGCGTCAGCCCCTGGAGGATAGGGAGATTACTATCTCAAGGGCCAAATTTACCGTACAGTATCCGGCCAGCTTTATGCTGGTAGCATCCATGAATCCTTGTCCTTGTGGCTATTATAACCATCCGACCAAAGTTTGTGTTTGTACTACCGGAATGATTCAGAAATATCTTCACAAAATCTCCGGGCCCCTGCTGGACCGTATCGATATGCATATTGAGGTAATTCCCGTAGAGTTTAATAAGTTGGCAGGATCCCGCCCTGCTGAAACCAGTGAGATCATTCGTGAAAGAGTCATCCGTGCCCGGGAAATCCAGACAGAACGATTTGCTTCTTTTCCAGGGACTTACAGCAATGCACAAATGTCACGAAAGATGATTGAGAGATTCTGCTTTATTGATGAGGGAGGACAACAATTGCTGAAAAATGCCATGGAAAAAAGGGGCCTCTCTGCCCGTGCTTATGACCGGATACTGAAAGTGTCCCGTACTATTGCAGACCTGGAAGGTTCAGAGAACATCAGGACTGATCATCTGGCCGAAGCTATACAATACCGTAATCTCGACAGGGAAGGATGGGCCGGATAAGATACTCTTTTTTTAGTTTTTATTCGTTTATTCTCCGGACTATGTATATTTCATCTGTAAAAAAAATGATCTAAATGCCTGCGAAAATTTTTACTTCGAGCTTAAAGTTTCTTCGTTTATTCATCTTCCTGAATTTTATCTTTTTACACAACCCGCTCGAGGCACAGGATTTACGGATTATGCTGGACTTAACTCCGCAGTTTAGTTGGTTTCAGACGGATATGCCGATGAAGGTATATACAAAGGGAGGTGTCCTCGGATACAATGCCGGTTTACAATTTGATTATTTTTTTTCCAGGAATTATGCCTTTACGAGTGGTATCAAAATATTTCATTCAGGAGGTAAGCTGGCTTATGCCGATACAATATCTGTTCTACTCGGAAATTCAAGGATTTCAGTGCCAGGGAACACGCTGTTAACCTATATTAATGATTACCTGAATATCCCGGTAGGTCTTCATCTTCAATCCGTAGAGATTGGTTATTGGAGGTTTTATTTTGATACGGGTTTAAATGCCTTGTTTTGTATTAACGCAAACGCCCGGATACAAGGAGATATTGAGAATAAAAGAAGTTGCCATGCAGAAATCAATGTTTTTAATCTGGCGTTATATGCCCGTATGGGAATTCTCTATTCTATCGGAGGAAGTACTGCACTTACGGCAGGAATTTCTTATATGCACGGGTTATTGGATGTGACAAAAAACAGAGTGGAGGAACCGCCTGACCGGCTTACTTTTCATGCACCTGGTTTACGACTGGGGATTATCTTTTAAAAAGACCGGGGATGAAAATAACACTGGCACAACTGGATTATCATATTGGGGATTTCCGGAAAAACGCTGAGAAAATCAGGAAAACGATTCTGGAAGCCCGCGACAGGGGATCCGATCTGGTCATTTTTTCGGAACTGACAGTTTCCGGTTATCCTCCGCTGGATTTGCTGGAGCGAAAAGAATTTATGGAACACTGCCGGCAAACTGTGGATAAGCTGGCTCCATTATGTAGAGACATCGCAGCCATTGTTGGCAGCCCTGTCATCAATCCGGCCCCTGAGGGAAAAAATCTGTTTAACTCCGCTTTTTTTCTTTATGACGGGGAAATCCGGGATGTAGTTCACAAGACCCTTCTGCCGACCTATGATATTTTTGACGAATACCGTCATTTTGAACCAAACAAGGATTTTCATATTGTTTCTTATAAAGGGAAAAAGATTGCATTAACGATATGTGAAGATCTGTGGGATGAACAAGCCATCGAAATGGAGTTCGGGAAAAGCCGGTTATATACTGTCTCTCCTATGCAGAATCTGGCACGTTTTCATCCTGATTTTATTGTCAATATTGCAGCATCTCCTTTTGCATACAATCGGATTGCCACCAAGCGGGAAGTTTTTACCCGTAAAGCTGCAAATTACAAGATTCCGGTTTTTAATGTCAATCAGACAGGTGCCCAGACGGAATTAATTTTTGAGGGGGGATCTTTGGTGGTAAACCCACGTGGGCAAATCGTAGCTGAGCTAAAACGGTTTGGGGAAGATGTTAAGGATTTTGAGCTGGAAAAAATAATATCTTCTGAAGAGGAAGTGGCTGTTTCCGAGGCGGAAGATTATATCCCGGAGATTTATGATGCACTTGTTTTGGGCTTAAAAGATTATTTTGGTAAGCTGGGTTTTACCGATGCTATTCTTGGACTTTCAGGGGGTATTGATTCGGCTGTAAGCCTGGTGCTTGCCAAAGAAGCTTTGGGAGCATCAAATGTACATTCCCTTTTGTTGCCTTCACAGTTCTCAACGGATCATTCAGTCAATGATGCTGAAAAACTGGCTGAAAACCTGAATGTTCCCTTTCATATTATTCCCATCAAAACGGCCTTTGATGAATTTGAGAAGTTGCTTCATCCTCATTTCAAAGGACTTCCTTTTGATGTGACAGAAGAAAACCTGCAGGCTCGTATTCGTGCAGTGATCCTGATGGCCTTCTCTAACAAATTTGGATACATTTTGTTAAATACATCAAATAAAAGTGAAGCAGCCGTGGGTTATGGTACTTTATACGGAGATATGAGCGGTGGCATATCCGTGCTGGGAGATGTATATAAATCAGATGTTTATAAATTGGCTCGTTATATCAACAGGGAGAAAGAGATTATTCCGGAACACATACTGGTGAAACCTCCTTCAGCAGAATTAAGCCCCGGACAAAAAGATTCGGATAGTTTACCTGATTATTCTCTTCTGGATCAGATTCTTTATCAGTATATTGAATTACAACGTCCGGTTGATGAAATCGTCGGAAAAGGCTATGATCCTGAAACGGTAAAAAAAATTCTTCAACTGGTTAACAGAAATGAATACAAACGGTACCAGGCTCCTCCTATTCTTCGCATTTCCTCAAAAGCATTTGGTGCCGGACGACGTTTACCCCTGGTTGCAAGTTATTTATAAAGATATGTGTTATAAAACATTTTTTATATCTTTGTCTGGTCTATCTAATTTAATTTAATTTAATTTAATTAATATCTCAATGTTACACATATGACCTTAAAGAACAATGATATTGCTTGTGATTATTTTTTAGATAATCCAGGCTCGGTATTTTATCCATTAAATGAAGATGAAAAAAAAGAGTTATTTAACAATCACGTTTGTACAGTTTATAAAAAAGGGGAGATTATTTTTAAGGAAGGAGACAAACCGACAGGATTGATTTGTCTGTCCAGTGGGAAGGTGAAGATTTTCAAAGAAGGAGTAGGTGGTCGCGAACAAATTGTCAGGATGTCCAGCCCGCTGGGATTTATCGGGTACCGGGCTTTGTTTGCCGAACAGAACTATTCCGGATCGGCAGTAGCTCTGGAAGATTCGGTTGTATGTATTCTTGAAAAAGAAGCTTTGTATAAGATAATGCATATCAATGTGGAACTGACGATGCGGCTGATAAAGAAAATGGCTACGGAGCTGGGGATTTCCAATACACGTACTGTCAGCTTGACACAGAAACATATCCGGGGACGTTTGGCCGAGTCATTGTTGTTGTTGGTAGATGCCTATGGTTTGGAAGAAAATGGTAAAACAATCAAAGCTTATTTATCCCGGGAAGATCTTGCCAATTTGTCCAATATGACGACCTCCAATGCTATTCGTACGTTATCCACTTTTGTTTCTGAAGAACTGATCTCCCTGGATGGAAGGAAAATCAGTATCCTGGATATGAAGAAACTGGAACGTGTAAGTGATATAGGTTAGAAGATATTTTCCCTTACGAATGTTTGTTTCCCGAACACTCAGAATGAATGAAAGTATTTTCTTTCGGATCACTATAAAATTTCTTACATCAGGATTTGCCTTTTCCCCACAAGTAATCTTTTAGTGTGGCGTAGTCCTTCCCCAGAGGTATAGCCTGACTGGTTTTGTTAATACAATGTTTAAGTCTTTCAGGTATTTCCGGTAATTTTCCTGTTTCTTCTGCTACTACATCCCTAAACTTGGCCGGATGGGCAGTAGAGAGGAAGACACCCGGGATGTCATTTTTATTATTTGTAAGAAGACCCAGGTACCCGATGGCACTGTGAGGATCAAGTATATACCCGGTTGTTTGATAAATATTCCGGATGGCTTTTCTTGTTTCCTTTTCATCGAAGCTGAATCCGCGAATGTCTTCTCTTATTTTTCGGAGGTTTTCATGGTACATGTACCTTATTCTGGTCAGGTTGCTGGGGTTACCTACATCCATTGCGTTGGCAATTGTCTGTATGGATGGTCGCGGGGTAAAGACCCCTGTTTCCAGGTATTCAGGAACCACTTTGTTAATATTAGTAGATGCAATAAAACCCGATACCGGCAACCCCATTTGTTTGGCTATCAATCCGGAAGTAAGGTTTCCAAAATTACCACTGGGTACTGAAAACAGAGGTTTGGCCTCGGGGTTACCGAGTTGGGCCCAGGCATAAAAGTAGTAGAACGACTGGGGCAACAAGCGGCCGATGTTGATAGAATTAGCTGAAGAGAGATGCAGGCGCCGGGTTAGTTCTGTATCGGAAAAAGCAGTCTTTACCAGTCGCTGGCAATCGTCAAAAGTACCATCTATCTCCAGGGCGGTGATGTTTCCTCCAAGTGTGGTAAATTGTTTTTCCTGTATTTCACTTACTTTTCCTTTTGGGTACAGGATAATAACCTCTGTGCTTTCAATCCCCAGAAATCCATTGGCTACGGCACTGCCCGTATCTCCTGAAGTAGCTACCAAAATGGTGATTTTATTGTCTTCATTATTTGTAAAGTAAGACAGACATCTGGCCATAAAGCGAGCCCCTACATCTTTAAAAGCCAACGTGGGACCGTGAAAGAGTTCGAGAACATAAATATTCTCACGAAGATGTATCAGGGGTATGTTAAAATTGAGAGCATCGGTAATTATTCCCCAGAGGATATCGTCAGGGATATCTTCTTTGGTGAATGGCCTGGCCACTTTAAAGGCTATTTCTGCCCAACTCAGGTTGGGAAGCTCTTTGAAGAAAGATACAGGAAAAACCGGAATTTCTTCAGGAATGAACAATCCTTTATCAGGAGCCAGACCCATCTTAACAGCTTTCCGGAAGGAGACAGCGGGCGTAGAATTGTTTGTGCTGATATATTTCATA
>CAYLJE010000132.1:0-6546 GCA_964383915.1 uncultured Rikenellaceae bacterium | reverse complement strand
CATCAGTTTAGGCGTATCAATACCGGGAAATTTGTTTACGAGTTTCAACAGAATTCTATACGGATGACTTATTTCACCGTCTGTTCCTTCAAGTCCTAATTGAAGCATTGCGTTTTTCCAAAGCTCTTTTCTTAAATCTGCAGACTCTGTTCCAAGTAGTTGTTTAGCAGCCGAACTCAGTTTAGCTTTCTTGTCTGGAAAAACTGTAATAAAACCAAGTAGTTCAAAGAATCTCCGTATATCTCGTGCAACGGTAAGGTAACCTCGATCTTCTTTCGGTTTCTCTTGCTCACTTGCCAAGAATTCATCAATGGAAAGTTTTTTATCCTGATATGTATAAATTTGATTACGTGTTAGTTGTTCGCCAAAATTCTCATCTGTTAGTTCTGTATCATTATCAATGAGTTGCTTGGCAACTTTTAAGGCATTGAACAACTTTTCAAGGTCATTGAATTGATGTGGAAAATTCTTCATTTGGCAATTATAGCTTGTTTAATTTCTTGGAGCCGTTCGTTAGCGATCTTAATATAATTAGGGTTGATTTCTGTCGCCAGAAAGTCCCGATCGTTAATTAAGGCACTTACACATTCAGAACCACTTCCTGCAAATGGAATAAAAACTAAATCTCTATTATTACTGAAATGCTGAACTAAACGATTACAAAGTACAAGTGGCTTTTGAGTAGGGTGATTAACTTTTTCATTTGCAAATCGTTTTCCGGAAAGTGTTGGGAAAGCCCATACATCTCCTGCCAATCTGCCATTAGGATTTGGATGCCAAACCTTACCTTTTTTAATTATTTTATTCTTAAGTCGATCTTGACTTTTGTATGGTTCTCTAATTTCGTGATAAGTGAATCTATTTGTTTTAGTAAACCAAAGAATCGGTTCATAAAAGGCGTTCAGTGTCTTGTAACCTGAAAAACCATTCTCATAATACCAAATTATTTGGCGTTGGTATTTCATTTTTTTTTCATATAAATAAACTTGAATGTAACATAAATAATGATGTATGCCATAAATAAAAATTGAGCCAGTTGGCTTCAATATGCGAACGGCTTCATCAATCCATTGTTTGCTCCATTCGAGCCAACTTTCGACATTCTTCCAATGATCGCTATTGTTTCCAAAGTTCTTTTTAAGATTGTAAGGAGGGTCTGCAATTATAAGATCAACGGATTCACTGTCCATTCCTTGCATGAAGGTGATGCAGTCTTCAAGATAGATGTTGTTTATTTCTTTCATTTACTTTTTTGCAGTATTAAAATATATTGATGATGAATATTCTCAACATAAGAAAAAGGATAGCCATAAGGAAAAAGTTTTTTAGCATTTTGAATTAATATCTTTATACCCTTTAAGTCAAAATGCCTGTTGTTTTTTTCGTTTGTCAGTTTATTTATTAAATCAGCATGAAATGCATAAAATTTAGATTTATGTCGGAAGTCGCTAACAATGATATTCATGTATTTTCCAGGTTTCAATATATCATAGCAATCCAAAAAAATATTTGAAAGTTCTTCAAGAAATTGCTCATAACTAAAAATGTTCCCTAAATCATCAACATCCTCACTATATTTTGTAGCATGTCCATTTATTACCCGTTCATTTGCTTTATGGTCTTTCTTATTTAATATATTCCAATATGGAGGTGAAGTGATAATAAAATCGAAAAAATCCTTTTCGAAATATTTTTTCAGGTTTCTGCCATCCCCACAAATTAAATGTTCATCATCAATTTCATAATTGGATTCTTCTAACAACCGTTGCCTGGTAATTTCACACCATTTAGGAGATAACTCAACGCCATATCCCTCCCGATTGGTTTCAATACAAGCTTTTATTGTTGAGCCAACTCCAAGAAATGGATCAAGTATTTTTCCTTTTTTTTTAGTGAAAAATTTGATAAGTTTGGTTATATCTGTAAAAGAGAAAGGTGCAGGGTGCATCTTCTCGTATTTTGCTTCTGGACTGTTTGCCCCAAGTCCCTTTTGGAAAAAGAAACTTTTTGTCTCTTGAATCCATTCCTTTGCAGTTAGGTCATTAAGATGGTTCCTTTTGTCAACTTTCAGTTCTTTAATTAATTCTTGTGTTTCAGGCATTTTTCTTTGTTCTTAAATATTTAATTTTTTTCTCTGCAACTTTCAAAACCTTTGTATCTCCTCTTTCTTCAAGTACTTTGTAAGCAATTTGGTCGCTCAGATACTCGGACAACAAGTAATCTTCATTTTGGTTAAAGATTTCAGAAAGTTTTTTAATGATGTTACGATTTGGTTGTCTTGTGTTTCGTTCAATTTTACCAAGTAAAGATGGGTCAATGTCTAATTGAGCAGCCACTTTTCTCAAAGGAAGTCCGGCACTCTCTCTTAGTCCTCTGATGTATTCTCCAAAAGTCAAAATTGTTTGTCTGGACATTTCTCTTTAAGTCAATATTTATCCAAATATACAAATAGTTTTCAAACGGACAAATAGTGTCCGGTCAAAAGTTGTCAACAGTTGAGCGATGGCATAAATTTAAGCTCTTTTGGTTGCAGAAGGGACGGTACGGTATGTTCGGGGCAGCCAAATGTGCTTAAATGTGTGTTGGACTTTTTAGCATGACGCGCAACTTCCTTATATCTTCCATAAAGTTCCTGTTATTCGGAACATAAAACCGGATAGGAGGAGAAAAGATTTCCTTTACTCCAAATATAATCAAAGGCTTAGAGCTTTCCAAACAAATCCTTTAGAAAATATATCGCTACACGAACATTCGGGAATAATGAGTGAATGATTGATGTATGGTTTGATGGATGGATGGATGGAAGAATGAAATTTGGAATTTGATTATTATTTGGAATTTGGAGCTTGTAATTTGGGATTTACCAATACCTGCTGATGAGAGTAGCGGGATATATAATGAGATTGCAGTCAGGTAACCTTCGGCCGGCGACGCTGCCGGATTTGAAGATCACCTCACCACCATCATCTTTAAAGTAGTATCCAGATATCCTGTCTGCACCTTCACAAAATACATCCCTGCCGGCAGGCCGGATACATCGAGCTGCAGGGTATAGGTACCCTGTTGCAGCAGTTTGTCATCAAGCATCCAGACCTTCTTCCCCAGCATATCATACAATCCTATCTTTACCTCTCCTGAAACAGGGATACTGTAACTGAGGGTGGCAATATTTTCCACAGGATTGGGTTTGACTGTGATTCGTATCGGTTGGCGTGAATATTGTTCCCCACTGAAACTGCTTCCTTCCACGGCTTTTGCCAGAAAAAAATTGTTGAATCCTGCTTGATCAAAAGTCGCCTGACCTGTGGTCAACTGCCCGGTAAATTCTCCGGCAAGGTAATAATGCTCTCCGGCATTCGCAGCGCAACCTGTCGGATCGGCAGTGATACTGCCTCCGGCTACAACCCCCCAGTCAAATGATCCGGTACTGTCCAATACGGCCAGAAAAACATTCTCTGGTGCCACTGCATCCAGCCGGATCGAACCCAGTCTGAGAGAGTCAATGAATTTACCACTGAAAATGACCCTGTTTTCGTTATTATAATTCAGATATCTGGAAGGAAAAAGGGATCCGGCCAATTTAAACGACTGAGCCCAGATAAAACCTTCTCCCGGTTTATAGCGTACCAGAAAAGTATTCTTTCCGCCTCCTGTCGAGAGTGTGGTATCCCCAATTGTAATATTCTCCAGATAAGTTCCGGCCAAATAAACATTCATATACTTATCCACAACCATCCCCTGGACAGCTCCGATATTTTTCCCACCGCCGGGGACAAACTCCATCATTTTTCCGTTCGTATTATAACGGGCAATAAAAAGATCGTTATTCTCATCAGGTGTTACTGTCACCATATCAAATACAGCGGTTGAGGTAAAGGTTCCTGTGATGAACAGGGCTTCATTCACCACCTTGATACCAGAGCCGTAGTCATTTAATATTCCCCCGGCACTTTTAGCCCACCGGCACACGCCGGCAGAATCATACTTTGCAAAAAAGATATCCCAGTTAACAAAACGGGGAACAGAATGATCGCCAAAATCAGCCGACCAGCCTATTTCACCAATGACATATACATTACCGGAATCATCCGCTGCCACAGCATGGCTGAAATCCATACCATTGCTACCTCCGCTGACTGCCCATAATACATTACCCTCCAGATCATATTTTACCAGGAAAACATCACTTACGTTTTCTCTGCGCGAAATAATCGTGTCAACATCAAAGATCAAAGTATCATTAAACTCACCCGTTACATAAACATAATTACCGGCAACACATATATTTTCCAGCATGCCATTTCGTGAAAGAATATTATATTTTACTCTGCCGGTACGCACCCAACGGAAATTTCCCTCCGGGTCAAAAGAAGCAGTAAAGAAATCATTTCCTATGGCAGAGATGATCGTATCCCCAAAAAAAGGACAGGTATCTGCAAAATATCCCGTAATGTATATATTCCCGGCATTGTCAGCAGCCAATGATCTTATGTGTTCATAAGAACTCCCGTTTGTTACAGACCATTTCCAGGCATATTGTGCAGGAAGAATGAATGAAAAGAAGAAGAAGAAAAGCGTCAATAAAACCTTATTTTTTCTCATGGCATTTTATATTTTTAATTATTGAGTTGAGTCTAAAAAGGTAGATTTTTGTCAAAATCAAGGCGGAAAGAATTTTTTAACCGCAGTTAACTTATTGTTAATGAGGATTGAAAAATTCTTGACAACGCAGAGGTTGGCAACAAAGAACCTTTTTAGACCGAACTCATTATTTTAAGGTTACAACATAAAAGAAGGCTTGTCAATCACATATTCATGGGGTTTTTGGTATAACCTGGTGGCTACCGCAGGCAGCGAATGAAAAGGCCTGACAGGGTTGCTCCTTCGTTGCACTCTGTCAGGATCGGGAAATTAACAAAAGTCCCGGGATAACAGATGGGATTGTTTCTGCCGGCATTACCGGCCTCGCAAAATCCGATATTTTTTTTAATATTGTATCCCTGTTTCACCCAGTATTAACCGCTGCCAGTATTTGCAGCAAAAAACCCGGAACATTGAAAAAACAAATCTTTTTACTGGTATTCGCTTTTACAGGCCTGCATCTGTTCTCCCAGGACGATCAGTTAGTCCACCACAAATTATTTGTCCGTATCGATCCGGCAATGTCTGAGATCAGTGTCACAGATACCCTATCCCTCACCGGGATCCGGATAAGGGCTTTCAGCCTGAATGCCGCACTAACCCCGGAAAGCAAGACCCCCAAAGCCAGACTCAAAAAGGTTGAGGGCCCGGTCAAGGCCACGGATGTTGGCATGGACCGGGACAATACGGCTGAAGAGAGTGATGTAAAACTGGTAAAATGGGAGATCACCGGAAAAGCTAAAACCGTTGTGATCGCATACAGCGGCAAGATCGAAACGAAAAAAGAAGACAAACAGGCGGAATATCAGCGGGGATTTACCCAATACTCTGGTGTGATAAATGAAAAAGGCACTTATCTGGCAGGTTCGACCTGGTGGGTGCCCGCATTCGATGATAATCTGATGACCTTCAGTCTGACCACTGTCCTGCCCAAAGGATGGAAAAATGTATCACAGGGGATACGTACCCAGGAAAAAACAACAGGCGACAAACATCTCGACACGTGGTATTGTGACAAACCCCAGGAAGAGGCGTTTCTAATTGCAGCCCCCTTCACGGAATATTCCTATGATATGAGCAGTGGAGTCAAGGCCATGGCCTTTCTCCGCACACCCGACGAGGCATTGGCAAACAAATATCTTGAAGCCACGGAACAGTACATGGAGATGTACCAGTCGATGCTGGGTGCATACCCTTATGGTAAATTTGCCCTGGTCGAAAATTTCTGGGAAACCGGTTACGGTATGCCTTCTTTTACGCTGCTTGGTGAAAAGATCATCCGGTTCCCGTTTATTTTACACTCCTCCTATCCGCACGAACTGCTGCATAACTGGTGGGGAAACAGTGTTTATGTGGATTTCAGTACCGGTAACTGGTGCGAAGGTATTACCGTATTTATGGCCGACCATCTGATCAAGGAACAGCGGGGAGAGGGGGAAGAATACCGCCGTTCCACACTGCAAAAATTTACTAACCTCGTCAGCCCTGAAAATGATTTCCCGTTAAATAAATTCCTTTCCCGCTATGATGGTCCCAGTGAAGCGATCGGTTACGGGAAAGCCATGATGATGTGGCAGATGCTGCGCCGTAAGCTCGGGGATGAAATATTCTTAAAAGGAGCGAAACGTTTTTACGGAGAAAACAAATTCAAGGTTGCAGGGTTTGAGGATATCCGCCACGCCATGGAAGAAGTGTCCGGCACCGGCCTGAAAGCTTTTTTCGATCAATGGGTAAACAGGAACGGAGCGCCTGAGATCGCCATAAAGGATATTGCCACAGACAAATATAACGACGGTTACCGGATCTTTATTACCCTGCAGCAAAAACAGCCGGAAGATGCCTTTACGGTTGATGTACCCATCCATGTTGCCACGACCAAAGGGGTTGAGCCCTTTGTTTTCAATA
>CAYLJE010000131.1:0-6548 GCA_964383915.1 uncultured Rikenellaceae bacterium | reverse complement strand
CCTGAGGGTTATTCATTACGAAATACAATATGTTCATGTTCTACCCCCACATGAATGGTAGTATCCTTGTTTATATTGCCGGCGATCAACTGCCGCGACAATTCATTCAGCACTTCCCGCTGCAGAACCCTTTTGATAGGGCGTGCTCCATAAACCGGATCAAAGCCTGTTTTGGCAATCCAATCCAGCGCTTCCTTATCCGGCACTATATCCACTTGTTTTTCCTTCAGCAATGACCGGATCCGTTCGAACTGCAGTTTAACAATTTCCCTGATCTGGTCATGATCAAGAGGTGTAAACATGATGATCTCATCCACCCGGTTTAAGAACTCAGGCCGGATAGTACGTCTCAGCAGGTCGAATACTTGTTCGTGCGTTTCCTCCATTAATTTTTCCTTATCTTTTCCTGACTCGTTCCGTATAGTCTCTTGTATCAACTGACTTCCCAGGTTAGATGTCATAATGATGATGGTATTTCTGAAATTCACCACTCTGCCTTTATTATCAGTCAGCCGGCCATCATCCAGCACCTGCAGGAGGATATTAAATACATCGGGATGGGCTTTTTCAATTTCATCCAGCAAGACCACCGAATAAGGTTTCCTGCGAACGGCCTCGGTCAACTGACCTCCTTCGTCATAGCCGACATATCCCGGAGGGGCACCGATCAGACGTGACACCGAATGGCGTTCCTGATATTCTGACATATCAATACGCGTCATCAGGTTTTCATCATCGAACAACACCTCAGCCAGGGCTTTGGCCAGTTCGGTTTTTCCTACCCCGGTTGTACCCAGAAAGATAAATGAACCAATCGGGCGTTTTGTATCCTGCAGGCCGGCCCTGCTCCGGCGTACCGCGTCAGCCACAGCCCGGATACCTTCATCCTGTCCGACTACCCGTTTATGTAATTCTTCTTCCAGGTGTAATAATTTTTCCCGCTCGCTCTGCAACATACGCTTTACCGGAATGCCCGTCCAGCTTGACACAATCTCTGCAATATCTTCGGCGGTAACTTCCTCCCGGATCAATGGATTATCCCCCTGTTGTTTTGCCAGTGTTTTCTTCAACCCCTCAATTTTTTTCTCTTCCTCAGCCAATTTACCATACCTGATCTCGGCTACCCTGCCATATTCTCCTGAACGTTCTGCCATTTCGGCCTCGTGTTTCAGGTTTTCGATATTCTGTTTATGTTGCTGTATCTGGTTGATCAGTTCCTTTTCCGTTTTCCATTTGGCCTTCAGGCGGTTCATTTCCTCGGAAAAATTCTCAATCTCACGGGACATCTCTTTCGTTTTCTCTTTATCTCCTTCCCTTTTCAGGGCTTCCCTTTCAATCTCCAACTGCCGGATTCTACGCTCCAGGTCATCAATTTCCCGTGGCAGAGAATCCATCTCCAGTCGTAAACGCGCAGCCGCCTCATCGACCAGGTCAATAGCCTTATCAGGCAGGAACCGATCCGTAATATACCGGTGAGAAAGCTCTACCGCAGCCAAAATAGCCTCATCTCTGATTCTTACCTTATGGTGGTTTTCATACCTTTCTTTCAGACCTCTCAGTATAGAAACGGCACTTACTACATCGGGTTCATCCACCATCACAATCTGAAAACGCCTTTCCAGTGCCTTATCCTTTTCAAAATATTTCTGATATTCATTCAGTGTCGTTGCACCAATGGCACGCAACTCCCCACGGGCCAATGCCGGTTTCAAAATGTTAGCAGCATCCATAGCTCCTTCAGACTTTCCGGCGCCTACCAGCGTATGTATCTCATCGATGAAAAGAATAACCTCTCCATTTGCCGCAACAACTTCTTTCACCACTGCTTTCAACCGTTCTTCAAACTCTCCTTTATACTTGGCCCCGGCAATCAAAGCACCCATGTCCAGAGAATATATCTGTTTTGTTTTTAGATTTTCAGGGACATCCCCGCGAACGATCCGGTGAGCCAGGCCTTCAGCAATGGCGGTCTTCCCTACCCCGGGTTCGCCAATCAATATCGGATTATTCTTGGTCCTCCTCAAGAGGATTTGCAATATCCTCCGGATTTCTTCATCCCTCCCAATGACCGGATCCAATTTGCCGGCCCGGGCCATATCATTCAGGTTCATAGCAAAACGATTAAGGGCATCAAACGTACTTTCCGCATTCTGATCAGCTACTTTCGATCCTTTCCTTAACTCTTTAACCGCTGCCAACAGGGCTTTCTCCGTCACCCCCAAGTCTTTCATGAGCTTTGACACATCATCTTTCGTAGCAAATATTCCCAGGATCAGCATTTCCACCGATACAAACTGATCACCCAAATCCCTGGAATACTTTAATGCCTCATCCAGACTCTTGTTTGCCGTCTGTGAAAGATAAGGTTCCCCACCGCTGACCTTGGGATAACCCTCAAGAATCTTGTCCAGCACCTTTTCAAACTGCCTCATATTCACATCCAGCTTCCTGAAAAGATAATTTGTAATATTTTCCCCCTGTGACAAAACACCTTTCATCAGATGTCCGTTCTCAATGGCTTGGTTATTCAGCCCTTTGGCAATTTCAACAGCCTGCTGTATGGCCTCCTGTGACTTTATCGTAAAATTATTCAGATTCATTATCTTTTTCTACTATTATAATTTTAAATAGGTATATATCTCCTCCTTCTCAATCTTTCTGCCAAAAATATTTTATCTTTATAAAATGTCATTTTAACATCCTATTTTATTAATACGTGTCATTGTGTCATTCTTTTTTATCCTGTAATGATAAAGTAGTAAAATCAGAAAATTATTTGTATTTTATCATCAGAAAAACAGCCGTTACATAAAAACAGTGATTACCGGTTTTTATCATAGGATAAGGATTTTAGTATTTTTTCTGGCAGGGATATCCGGACAGGTGGTTTACACCCAAAGCCATCCGGGGGGAATGGAACTTATCTATCCGCAGGGAAAGCGGGTTTCTTTTCATTTTGATCTGATTAACAACCCGATCATCATTCCGGTAATTATTAATAACTCGGACACATTGCATTTTATTCTGGATACCGGCATCAACAACACCATTATCTCCGAACTTTCCCTGGGAGATAGTTTGTCTTTGAAATATGCCCGTCAAATCCGGATGAACGGGCTGGGAAGCGGGAAAATGGTTCCGGGCAGGCCTGAAAAAAGGAGACAGGCTGGACCATATCAACGGAAGCCACATTTCACACATGACCATGAACAAAATATACAAGATATTTTATGGTAAACAGGGACAACAGATCAAAATAGTTGTGATCCGCAATGGTCTTCCGTTTATCACTTATTTTTATCTCGAGGATTTTATCTGAGCCTTCAGATATTGATCAAAGTAATCAGAGACTTTCCTCATCAGATGAATGCGATCATAACCCCTTACATTGTGGGGATGAGTAGGATAAACAAAATAATCCACCTGCTTTCCATGCTTTATGAATGCACGTAATAGGGTAAGACTGTTTTGCCAGACGACCGTACTGTCCATGGCCCCGTTAATGATCAGCAGATGACCATCCAGATTATCCACATAGTTTTTTAAATCAGCCTGTGCATACCCTTCCGGGTTCTCTTCCGGACGGTCCATATATCTTTCGCCGTACATCACCTCGTAATATTTCCAGTTGGTAACAGGACCCCCGGCCACAGCAGCCCTAAAAACATGTGGATTCTTCAACATCATGGAAATGGTCATAAAACCACCATAGCTCCACCCATGGACACCGATACGGCTCGTATCCACAAAAGGAAGTGATTTCAGGAAAGCCACCCCCCTCATTTGATCTTGCACCTCATAGTCACCAAGATGACGATGGATACAACTCTCAAAATCAAAACCCCGTCCGAGAGTACCCCGGTTATCCAGCGTGAAAGACACATAACCCTGACCAGCCATATAATGCTGCCACATGCGGGATTGCCCTAACCAGGAATCAGTCACTAGCTGAGAATGGGGCCCTCCGTACACATAAACAATGACAGGATATTTTTTCGAAGGATCAAAATTAACAGGTTTGATCAGACGGTAATACAATCTGGGACTGTCTTCTGTCGCCGGGAGAGAAGATATCTCTATCCGGCCTAATTTCCTGTGTTTCCATGGATTTTCGGCTGTTAAAAGCATAGCCACTCTTCTCCCCTTCTGATTCACTACCTGAATAACCCGGGGTATTTCAACATTGGAGTAACGATCCAAAAGATATTTTCCGTCCGGAGACAATAGGCCGGTATGCGTTCCGTGGACCGCTGTCAATTTTAATTTTTCCCCGGTTTTCAGATCATAGCGGTAAATATGCCGTTGTATGGGACTCTCTTCTGTAGAAACATAATAAAAATAACGGTCATGATCGCCAAAACCCAATGCCCCTGTTACATCAAATTTTCCCGGGGTAAGGTTGCGAATAAGTGATCCATTCACATCATACAAAAACACATGATTATAACCATCCCTCCGGCTTTCCCAGATAAATTGAGCCGGGTGTGCCGGTAAAAACCTCACAGGCTTCAGAGGTTCCACATACCGGTCATCTTTCTCTTCAAAAAGGGTTTTTTCTTTCCGGCCCGTTAGTACGTTATACATGTTCAGCCACATATGGTCCTGTTCTCTGTTTAGCACAGCGATGAAAAGATATTTTTCGTCAGGGCTCCAGGCAATGTTGGTCAGATATTTATCATAGGAGCCAGGAGTGATTATCTCCCTTTTCGTTTGGTTTTTCCGGTCATAAACAAACAGGTGTATTTCCTGACTTTCCATGCCGGCCATGGGATATCTTATATTTTTCAGTTTGGCCACCCGGCTTCTGATATCTACCAGCGGATATTCTGACACCCGGCTCTCATCTTTCCTATACCAGGCCAGATAACGTCCTTGGGGGGACCAGAAAGTACCTCTGTTGATCCCAAACTCATTTCGCGAAACTATTTGTCCATTCACAAATCCCGGTAACGAATCAAAAGAAAGCTGAATGATTTTTTCGCCCGGTTCCGCTATAAAAACATTTTGTCCGCGGGTAAAAGCAACGGCCGGATCATCCGCAAAATAATCCGTATGCCGGCTCTCTTTTGGAATCGTCACTACCGAAGTAATTTGCATCTTCCGGAGATCCAACTGTACCCATTTGTTACCATCTGAAAAATAGATCGTGCGCTCATCTTTCCATTTAATTACAGGCATTGCATGCAAAGAATCCCCGTTCATAATTTTCAGTTTCCTATTCAACCAATCCAATGAAAAAAGTAGTTTTTCCTTGGATTTTACCGGATCTTCCAGCACCAGGGAGTCACCCTTTATACGGGAAAAATCATGCCCTCCGGGACACCACTGTAACTGCTGCAGGTTTTGAATACGAAATGAGGTATATGGACCAACCAGGGCTTCCTCCAGGGTGAGCACACGGTACTGGCCTGTAACAGGCAACAGGATGGAAAAAATATAAAGAAAAACAAAAAAATTCCGCTGTATTTTCATTACCATATAATTTAAAAATTTTTGAAAAGCAATTATATTCATTCCTATAGAAATATCCAAGGACATCGAATCTGTTTAAATCAGTGAGACTATGTTTTTAAAAGTCGAAGACGGATTAAAATCATTAAGACGCACTGATCCCGACTGCAAAGCACGTCGGGGTTATTCATTATAAAAACCGCCTGAAGTGCCTTTATGTATTTTGTTTTATTAATTTTGTTCAGTTACTTTACAGAAAAACATTCCATGAATTTTTTTCTGATCAGCCTGGTGGTTTTTTTTCTCAATATACCTTTCGGATACTGGCGGACCAATGTTAAAAAATTTTCACTCCAGTGGTTTCTGGCGGTACATATCCCGGTGCCGTTCGTTATTGCGCTGCGTTTTATCGGTCATCTTGGATTTCAGTTATATACTTATCCGGCCCTGGTAGGCGCTTTTTTCCTGGGACAGTATGGAGGGGGGTGGCTCCTGAAGAAATTGGACCGGAGAGTCACCATATCATCCTGTCTGGTAATGGACTTTTACCGTTGGAGATGTCAAAAATAAAATAAATGAAACCTTTGTTGATCTTAAAAGCAGGAGAAACTTATAAAAATATTATCCCGTTGTATGGAGACTTCGAAGACTGGATCAGGGCTAAAATACAACCACCAAGGGAAGATCTCATTGTTGAAGTATTTATGAAAGATACAATGATCCCGGATGTTCATGATTTTGCAGGGATCATCATTACCGGCTCTCATGATGATGTTACGGATCACAAGCCCTGGATAGAAAAACTGGCTGCCTGGTTAAGAAATACGATAAAGGAAAACCTTCCTGTTTTAGGCATTTGCTTTGGCCATCAGGTGCTGGCTTATGCTACCGGCGGAAAGGTAGGAAATCATCCGGCAGGACAGGAGCTGGGTTCCGTAAACATCACCCTTACCAAAGCAGGACAACACGATCTGTTATTTAAAGACCTTCCTGTTTCTTTCCCGGTACACGCCAACCATGCCCAGACCATCCTGAAACTTCCGAAATCCGCTATACACCTTGCTTATAACAATTTTGAGCAGACCCATGCTTTCAGA
>CAYLJE010000130.1:0-6561 GCA_964383915.1 uncultured Rikenellaceae bacterium | reverse complement strand
ACCTAATTTCCGGTATATTTCCCTATGGTGGAGAAAAGCAGATCCTTATTCACCGGTTTGGTCAGAAAGTCATTGCAGCCGGCTTTCATTGCCCTCTCTTTATCTTCCTGCATGTTGTAAGCGGTAACCGCGACTACAGGCAATCCGGGGTTTATTTTTTTCAGGCTCTCCGTAGCTTCCAGTCCGTTCATAACCGGCATGCGTATATCCATCAATACCAGGTCGGTATCAGGATGCTGTTTGTACAGATCAATGGCTTCTTTTCCATTCCCTGCATGGATCAACTGTGCCCCGAACTTCGACAGTAATCCTTTTAGCAGAAGGTAATTTAACTCTTCATCTTCGGCGATAAGGATTTTTTTTCCCTGCAAGTTTTTCGGGCCTTCGGCAACGGCATGTTTCCCGGGTTCTTTTTCCTGTTTCGTCTCTAATCCCGGGATCTTTAGTGTAAACTCAGACCCCTTCCCGGGTTCGGAAGACACTGAGATTGTTCCGCCCATTAACTGTGCAATACTTCTGGCGATGGTCAGGCCAATTCCTGTACCTCCGTAGTTACGGGTAAGCGTATCTTCAACCTGTCTGAATCTTTCAAAAATGATCTGTTGTTTGCCGGGAGGAATACCTATCCCGGTATCTTTTATCTGCACAACCAGTTGATCCCCTTCTGCTTCCATGTTGACACTAATACTGCCATTCCGGGTAAATTTTAATGCATTGTCAATCATTATGCTGTTAATATAAATAAGATATTTCTCATCAGTATATATTTTCATGTTTTTCAATTTCTCACTTATCTGTATAGAAAAGGGAATATGATCTTTTTTATATTTACTGTTAACCATCTCATAATCACCCCACAAATCCTGTTCAAAGGAACGGATGGATATCAGTTCTGTTTTCAGTTTCAGGTTGTTGCTTTCGATCAGGGAGAGATTCAGTATATCTTCGATAATCCATAACAGATGAATACCGCTGTTGTGAATATTGGATGCAAAATCATGAATTTCAGGAACATTAAAAGTGTTCATAATAAGGTCGGAGAATCCGATGATTGCGTTTAGTGGCGTTCGTAATTCATGAGTAACAGAGGTCAGGAAGGATGTTTTTAGCCGGTCGGATTCTTCAGCCTTCTTCCGGGCATTCTCCAATCCTTCTTCATACTTCTTACGCATGGTGATATCCCGGATGATAGAAACGACATACCATTTTCCGCTTAATTGTATGGAAGCAAAAGTTAATTCAGTGTCAATAGGTTTATTTCCCTTTGTTTTGATTATTAGCTGGTGCGTTTTTCCAATAAAAAATCCCCGGTCTGTTTGAGCAAAATTCTTTATTTTCTCCGGAGAAATATGTAAGGAGCCCTGACCGGTAAGTATGATTTCATTAAAAGGCTTTCCGGATATTTCTTCTGCCGTATAGCCGAACATTTTTTCACAAGCTTGATTCCAGAATACAACCCGGAATCTGTCATCTACCATGACAATCCCGTCATGTGCCTGGTTGGTAATGGCTTTGAACTTTTTTTCGCTTTCTTGCAAGGCATCCTCTACCATTTTCTTTTGGGTGATATCTTCTTTCAGCCCGATATAGTTCATCAGCTTTCCCCGGCTGTTATAAACCGGACTTACGACTGCCGATTCCCAATAAAGTTCATTGTTTTTTTTCTTGTTCAGAAATTCCCCTTTCCAGACTTTCCCTTGTGTAACAGTATCCCAAAGCTCTTTGTAGGTATTTTGGGGCGTCTCTCCAGATTGCAGGATTCTTGGATTTTTCCCTTTTGCCTCATTTGTTGTATAGCCGCTAAGCTTTTCAAAATAAGGATTTACATACTGAATATTTGCCTCGGGATCAGTGATTAATATGGATAATGGAGCTTGTTCAATCCCCATTTTCAATCGCATGATTTCTTCTTTATCCTGTTTTTCGTGGATAGCCATGGAAACCTGTTTCCCCACATAGCTCAGTAACCGCATATCTTCCTCGGAGAAAGCATCCGGATTTTGATAGTCCTGCAACACAAGAATGCCAAAAACCCGGTTACCCACACTCAAAGGAACCCCCAGCCATACAGCCGGAAGCGTGCGGATAGTTTCTATTTCTCCTTCATTTTTTAAAGCCAGCAATTGATCTTTTTTCAGAAACAAGGATTTGCCTGATTCAATCACTAATTTGGAAATCGTCAATTTTAACGGAAAAGATTTCAATACTTTTTGTTCATCCCTCATAAAGGGAAGTGCAAGCATATCATTTTTTTCATTGGTTAATCCTATTAACAGGTTTTTACTTTTGATCAGACGGCTTAATTCAAAATTGATGGTAACAAGCAAATCATTTAATGTTTCAGCAGTAGTGGTAGCATCTGAAATATTGTAGATGATATCGCGCAACAGCTCATCCCTTTGTTTTTGGGTGACATCAACGATAGAACCTTCTATTAACTCATGCTCATTTTCCTGAGATAACCGGGCCGAAATGAGTGTATAAACAATTTGAGCGGTTGCAGATCTCATCCGGGCAAGGTATCCCTCGGCTTTCCCATGTTTTTTAAGTTTATTTATAAAAAACCCCCTTTCATCAGGCCTATACCATATCTCCTGAGGTGATATATTCAGTAGCTGACTTTTTTTATATCCCAGCATGCTGGCAAATATTTGATTAAAAGCCAGAAAACGAGTACCATCCAGGGTTGACTGAAACAGGCCTGTTCCGGCATTTTCATATAAGGAGCGGTATTTCTTTTCACTTTTTTTCAGTAGATTGAGCGCCCGAGTCTTCTGCAGTTTTTCATCTCTGGTTGTTAATGATCTGGACACGGATGGACCGAGACGGGAGAGATGTTCTTTTACCACATAATCCCATGCTCCGATTTTCATCATTTCCACGGCACTTTCTTCATCCAGAGAACCGGTGACCATGATGACGGGAAGATTATCATCTTTCCGGATAATATATTTAATGGCAGATATACCGTCATATTCCGGTAAATTATAATCACACAATACCACATCGGGTTTGAATTTGTCCAGCTTCTGTTCAAAATCTTTCTGTTTCTCTACAACTTCTTCTTCAACACTAAATCCTGCTTTTTGAAGTTCATACTGCATCAATTGTACATCCGTATCGTTGTTCTCGAGGAATAAGACTTTAATATGTTTCATGTGTCCGGGATTAATTTTTTAATATCCGGATGGCTTTGTAAATCAATATATTTCTGCCATCCTGTATGGTCTTTTACATTTCCGGTTCGTTTTTTTATCATTGAATTAAATGAGGAGGAACATTATGATGGTACCAGTATATGCCCGCCTTACGGATCGTCTGCATGAATGCTTCGTATTGAACCGGCTTAATAACATAACTGTTAACACCTTCCAGGTAGCTTTTCGTAATGTCTTCTTCTTCCTCCGAGTTGCTGAGCATAACCACAGGGACATGTCTTGTTTTTTTATTTTTTCTCAGGATTGATAAAACCTGGTGTCCGTTTATACCGGGAAGGTGCAGGTCTGGAAAGATGACACGCGGAAGCATGACAAATTTCTGATATTCTTCATGGTCAAACAGATAATCAAGTGCTTCTTCTCCCCGCTGTAGCCACAAGAGCTTTTCCTTTAAACCCACTTTTTGTAATGCCAGCATGGTAAGCTGTGCATCATTAGGATCATCTTCTATTAATAAGATGTCTTTACTTTGATGATTCATATTCAATAAAGTCTGCAAATGAATAGTTTATATTGTCTGATTATTTAAAACTTTCATTCAAATTTAAACTTTTTTCTTATTTATTCTTTAAAATAAAATTTTTTTTATATTTTAGCGTCTTGAAAAAATGATAAATACAAACCGGACATATTGGTGGTGGTGGCATCTGATAATCAGTTGGTGTAACCGTTATGTGTGGTAAATAGAAAGAATATAAAATACCTGGGGCATGTTGGTTACAACATGCCCTTTTTTTTTGAAATATTAACTATTAAAATTAAGACTATGGGAAAACAAGTAAAATTTCTTTTAAATGAAAAAGACATGCCGAGGCAGTGGTATAATCTGGTAGCTGATTTACCAAAACCACCTCCACCGCCACTGGGACCTGATGGGAAACCCGTAACGCCGGAGATGTTAAGTGCTGTCTTTCCGATGAATCTGATCGAACAGGAAATGTCCACCAAACGGTGGATTGATATTCCGGATGGGATTTTAGATATGCTCGTTCGCTGGAGACCTACTCCGTTGCACCGGGCAGTAAACCTGGAAAAAGCACTGGGAACACCGGCCAGAATTTATTTTAAAAACGAGAGTGTTTCTCCGGCAGGAAGTCATAAACCGAATACAGCTGTTGCCCAGGCTTATTACAACAAAGAGTTCGGTGTAAAGAAAATCACTACGGAAACCGGAGCCGGACAGTGGGGGAGTGCCCTGGCGTTTGCCTGTTCCCTTCTGGGTCTCGAAGCCAAAGTGTATATGGTAAGGATCAGTTTTGACCAGAAACCTTTCAGGAAAATGATGATGGAGACCTGGGGCGCAACCTGTATACCCAGCCCCAGTCCTGACACGCAGGCTGGCCGGGCCATTTTGGAAAAAGACCCTGACACACCGGGGAGTCTGGGTATTGCTATCAGCGAAGCGGTAGAGGAAGCTGTCTCTGACAAATCCGGAAAAACAAAATATTCGCTGGGAAGTGTGCTGAACCATGTTTTATTACATCAAACCATCATCGGCCTGGAAACCAAAAAACAGCTTGCGCTGGCCAATGAAAAGAAAGTAGATACAGTCATCGGCTGCGTGGGTGGAGGCAGCAATTTCGCCGGGTTGTCTTTTCCTTTTATTCTGGATAAAATCAATGGTAAAGACATAGATATTATTCCTGTGGAACCGGCTTCCTGCCCGACCATGACACGGGCCCCCTATCATTATGACTACGGGGATAATGCCGGATTAACCCCTCTGCTGGCTATGTACACACTAGGCCATGGTTTCATACCGCCACCGATACATGCCGGTGGCCTCAGGTATCACGGATTATCTCCACTGATTAGTCATGTCATCAACCTGGGTCTTATCAGACCATTGGCCCTGCATCAACTGGAGTGTTATGAAGCGGCAATGTTATTTGCCCGGACAGAAGGAATCATCCCTGCCCCGGAGACAAGTCATGCCATTGCTGCCACCATCCGTGAAGCCTTAAAAGCCAAAGAAGAAGGCAAAGAAAAGGTGATCGTTTTTAACTTTAGCGGACACGGACTGATGGATCTGACAGGCTATGATAACTATATCCATGGCCGGCTGAAAGATTATGCTCTGAGCCAGGAGGAGCTGGATAAATATACTGCCGATATCCGCCAGTTCCCCGAAGTTCCAAAGCTTTAAAAGCCGTAAGAAGAAAGGGGGATAAAGTTGATGAGCTTTTCCCTGTCAGAAAAAGACGGGGAAAAGCTTTTTTTTTAACTTTACGGTGGAAACAAGGAAAAAAAGTCATGAAAAAAACAGGCATTGATCTTTCAAGAGTATTAATACTGGCGGTTAACCCAAGGGTGGATTATACAAAAATAGCTGTTTACCGCCTGGAAAAAACCATTTTTCTGAAAATGATCCGTCATCCGAAAGAAAAACTGGAGAAATTTGACGGCATCATTGACCAGGAACAATACAGGGCAGACACAGTGGTACATGCCCTCCGTGAAAATGAGATTAATTTTGATGATGTTATTATGGTCATGGGCAGGGGGGGGCTGGTGCATCCTGTTAAATCCGGCCTGTATGAGGTAAGTGATAGAATGAAGAAAGACCTGAGGACTTTTAATGAACAGGTTGAGGATGTTGTAAACCTCGGGGGTCTGATTGCAGATAACCTGGCCCGGCAATTTCCCAATGCCAAAGCGTACATAGCAGATCCTGTGGTGGTGGATGAGTTTACTGAGATTGCCCGTATTTCCGGACATCCTTTGTTTGAACGTAAATCTATCTTCCATGCGTTGAATCAAAAATATGTTGCCCGAACGTATGCCAGGTCGATAGGTAAGAAATACGAAGATATGAACCTGATTGTGGTTAACCTTGGGGGTGGAATTACCGTAGGTATGCATCATCATGGAAAAGTGGTGGATGCTACCCATGGTTATGACGGGGATGGCCCTTTTTCGGTTATCGGAAGCGGATCCTTACCTGCCGGGGATGTTATCCGTACCTGCTTCAATGGTAAATATTCCATGGATACTATGCTGGAAATGGTCCGTGGAAAAGGGGGAATGGTCGCTTATTTAAATACAAGAAGCGGATATGAAGCTGAAAAAATGGTGGAAGCAGGAGATGAAAGAGCCCGGTTTATCTTTGAGGCCATGGCTTATCAGGTGGCTAAGGAAGTGGGCGCTATGTTCATGACCATTTCCGGACCGGTGGATGCCATACTGGTTACAGGCCAGATGGCAAACAGCAAGACCATGATGCAATATCTTATGGAACGCCTGCCAAAAATTGCCGGAGTCCACGTCTATCCGGGAGATGATGAACTGGAAGGACTGACTTACTATGCTTATTTGTATCTGAAAGGAGAAATTGAGCTGGGTA
>CAYLJE010000129.1:0-6658 GCA_964383915.1 uncultured Rikenellaceae bacterium | reverse complement strand
GTTATTATTTAGTGTCCGTCCATAAAGTCAGTGTTTGATTCAGAATGTTCGAGTTCGAGGCTTGCGTCCCGATTTGTCGGGATAAAATCAAGGAGTTTACTTTTGTAAATGACTGTTTTAAAGACCAGCATAACAGCTTGTATTGAGCTTGCCGAAATAAAGAGATCGGACATTATGGACAAACACTACTTATGCCGGATGGGGTGGAGACAGAACCAACCTGAATAAAATGGGTTGGGCTCTATTTGATAAAAACGATCCTGCAAAAATCATAAAACGATGTAAAGAACCCATAGTGACTTTAATTGACGGACATATCTTTGGCGAAGGATTGGTGCGATTTAAGGGGGAATGGAAATTATATTACGGGGTAAGGGATCAGTGGATTGAAGGGGGAACCATTGCTATTGATAAATTATTGAAATCCGGGAACTCTCCGGAAAAAAGACCTTCTCCCGGATAACCCTACCGATTTTCTTGTGTATGTGGTCTTGCGTGTTGATTTATTTTGCAGCAGAGTAAAGATAAAAGAAAAATTGAAATATTTAATAATATCTTTGAGTCATAACTAATTCAAATAATCATGAAAAAATATTTATCCAAGAGTACTATATTAATATTTTTAGTAGTTCTTTTAAGTTTCGGATGTAACCGGAACCAGCCCGGCTCAAATGAGTCGTGGACATGGGGTCCTTTTATTAAAGCCGATTCGGTAAATCCAATTATGGGACCTGTTGACAGTGTTGCCTTTATGGGTCCGGTTCTAAAGACAATGGTAAAATGGGAGGCAAAAGACGTCTTTAATCCTGCAGCCGTTGTAAGGGACGGGAAGATTTATTTGCTTTACAGGGCAGAAGACAGTATAGGAAGATTAGCCGGGACTTCCCGCATAGGTTTGGCTGTAAGCAACAATGGATTTACTTTCCAACGATATCCCAAGCCGGTTTTATATCCTGAAAATGATAAGTATAAAGAATATGAATGGCCGGGCGGTTGCGAAGACCCTAGAATTGTGCAGGACGATAGTGGAACTTATTACATGACTTATACTGCATGGAATGGAGACAAACCCAGGCTTTTTGTCGCTACTTCCAAAGACCTGGTCAATTGGACAAAACACGGGTCGGCTTTTAGTAAAGCATATGATGGTAAATATTCCCATGTAGCTTCTAAATCGGGAGCTATTGTTTGCCGGTTGGTTGGAGACCGGTTTATTGCCATCAGTATTAATGGTAAATACCGGATGTATTTTGGGGATACTGATATTTTCCCGGCTTATTCTTCAGATATGATTAACTGGACGCCGGTAGAGAAAAGTAAAGAGGAAATTTCAAAAATTGTTGATGACCCGGATGGTAAGGCTGATCTTTACCCTGCGCTTAAACCAAGAAAAAGGAAATTCGATAGCCGTTTAGTAGAACCGGGGCCTCTGGCCTTGATTACAAAAAAAGGTATTTTGCTGATTTACAATAGCAAGAATAGTAAGGAATATGGAGACACTACACTGCCTGCCGGAACTTATGCAGCCGGACAAGCCTTGTTTGATATAAATAATCCGGAAAAATTGATTGCCCGTACTCGAAGCTATTTCATAAAGCCCGATAAACCGTATGAAATTACCGGGCAGGTAAATAATGTTTGTTTTGTTGAAGGCCTCGCACATGTTAAAGGAAAGTGGTTCCTCTATTACGGAACGGCTGACACGAAAATTGCTGTTGCTGTTTATACCCCTCGGTAATGAACGAATTAACACACAGCTTGCAGCGGGGAATCAGCCGACAGGACGGCTTTGACCGGACAAATGGCATACTTAAAAAGTTGATGGTTGAATAGTTTATTCAAAAATAATTGTTTATATATTGCAAATAGTATTATTTTATTCAAAAAAACATAAAAAAATGTCAAAACAAGGAAAGTACAACAAAAACCTGGTGATCATTATTGCCACTGTTGCTGCTACGGGTGGTTTATTATTTGGCTTTGATACAGGAGTAATTTCCGGAGCCATTCCATTTTTTCAACAGAATTTTCAGCTCAGTAACAGCATGGTTGAGAACATTACCACCGCCGGATTATTGGGGGCAATGATTGGGGCACTGCTGACAGGAAGAGCATCTGATATTTTCGGCAGGAAAAAACCCATTCTCGTTGCTGCATTTATCTTTGTTTTGGGCGCCATCTGGTCAGGCAGTGCTGCAAATGCAAACTCATTAATCTTTGCCCGTTTGTTTATCGGTTTAGCCATCGGTATTTCCTCCTTTTCAGTTCCTTTATATATAGCTGAGATATCTCCGAGCAAGATGAGAGGACGGCTGGTATCGCTTTTTCAACTTCTGATTACCATTGGCATTCTGGTTTCCTACCTGAGCGATTTGGTTTTTGCCAATAACAACGATGTTACATCATGGCGGCCTATGTTTTATGCCGGTGTTATCCCCGGATTAATTCTTTTGATAGGGATGCTTTTTCTTCCCGAAACACCACGTTGGTTGATGAGTAAAGGGCGTAAAGAGGAAAGTCGTAAAATATTAGAGAGAATCGAAGAGCCTGCAAAAATTGAAGACTCCATCCGACTCATGAAAGAAGAAATGGGAAAAAATAAAGAGCGACCCTCTTTCCGTGAAATCTTTAGTCCCTGGCTTAGGCTTCCCCTTATGATCGCAGTCGGAATCATGTTTTTTCAGCAATTTGTGGGCATTAATACTGTGATTTATTACAGCCCGAAAATATTTATGATTGTTGGTTTCGAAGGGGCACGTGCCGGTATCTGGGGTGCTGTAAGTGTGGGAGTAATCAATGTGCTGTTCACCATTCTTTCCTTATTTATGATTGATAAGTTAGGGAGGAGAAAGTTGTATTTTATCGGACTGAGTGGGATTATTTTTTCTCTTTTTGCCTTGGGTTTGGTTTTTGCATTTCATACAAGCTTCGGCGATATGGGAAAATGGGTAGCCATTGTTTTGGTATGGGTTTACATCGCTTTCTTTGCCATTAGCCTGGGTCCTCTGGGATGGCTCATTATTTCCGAGGTTTTCCCGCTCCGCGTGAGAGGCATTGGATCATCTATTGGGTCTTTATCAAATTGGTTCTTCAATGGGGTAGTAGCCTTTACCTTTTTTAAAATTATTAAATTGTTTACCCCTTCAGGGGCAGGGATCATTACACACGAAAGATTATATGATGCAGCAACCAACAGCTTTAGTATGCATGCTGTGAATAATGGAAATCCTGCAGGCGCTTTCTGGTTTTATGCGGTAATTGGCGTTTTGGGCCTCATCTGGGGATATTTTTTCTTACCCGAAACCAAAGGCGTTTCACTGGAAAAAATTGAAGAACATTGGAGACTGGGAAAGAAACCGAGGGATTTGAAAAAATAATGCCAAAATAGTGTATTGCTGCCAGTACCATGACAAAACAAATTTTCTTTGGCAAGTAATTGTTGATGAACTTTCTGCCCTGATTTAATCCGCCTTCGCGGAATAGCTATTCGGATGGGCTGCTGTGAGGAAATTCATTTTCGGCTTTTTACTGATCCTGGGAAACGGGTTAAAAAAATTATGTATTTTTAAGGAAAGTTAAAGTTGAAAATTTATTTTATCATGAGAAACCTGAAATTATTTTCTGCCATGGGTCTGGGACTTACTGTCCTTGCCTTATTTTCAATGAGCGGATGGAAGGAAAAAATCCCGGCGGATTTTCCCAATATCCTTTGGATGACAAGTGAAGACAACAGTCCGTATTTTGGGTGTTATGGAGACAGTTTTGCCACCACCCCGAATTTTGACAAACTGGCTTCGGAGGGTTTTCTATATACTCATGCTTATGCCAATGCGCCTGTCTGTGCACCGGCCCGAAACACAATTATTACCGGGGTTTATGCAAATTCAAACGGGAATCAGCATATGCGCAGTAATTATAAGAAATCAGAAAAAGTCAGGGAAGGTGTGGTCAATATGCTTAAAGAACAAAAGAAGTTGTCCCGGAATCAATACGATGTACGGGCAGGAAAATGGCTGCTCGAAAAATGGGGCATGGATACTTCAAAATATAACATTCATTTTGACTGGTAGAAAGCTTGCTGATTTTTTTACAACCATCCTATCCCGTTGTTAAGATGTAAAACATTCCCTCCCCTGGCTGAATTTTTATTTTCTGGTATATGTTTCTAACTTTATGTTTAATATTGCAAAACAAGTAAAGGTTTTTTTATGGATATTCAAACCGGAAAGAATGAGGATGAACATTTGGTCAAAGCTTTGCAGCGGGGGGATATCTTTGCTTTTAATGAGTTGTTTCATAAGTACAGTCAGAAGATTTATAATTTTTCTATTAAACATATCGGACGCGAGGAAGATGTAAAAGATCTGCTTCAGGAAATATTTGTTACTATATGGAACGTAAGGAAAGACATTGATGAAAAGCAATCTTTCAATGGATACTTGTTTGCCATCACACTCAATGCTATCCGTAAATATTTCCGGAGGAAAAACACAGACAATAAACTGGTTCATCGATGGCTGGAGGAGATCGAACCCTATTCCAATATTACGGTACAAACACTGGAGTACAATGAACTCGCAAAAATGGCAGATGATCTGATTGAAAAACTACCTCCAAGGCGCCGCATGGTGTTCGTGTTAAGCCGCAAAGACGGCCTCACCAATGAAGAGATTGCAAGGATCCTGAAAATAAAAAAGAAAACGGTGGAAAACCATTTAAACCTGGCATTGAGTTATTTACGTAGGAACCTGATGAAGCAATCCTTCCTGATTATACTTTTTTTTGTATTATTTTATTAAAAGCATTGGGTGTATAGCCGGTCTGCCGGATAATAAGATTAGGTTTTAGGTTAATAAAAGGGGTAACAGAAGGGAGTGATCCGGGTACCGGATCTCTCCTTTTTAAAATGAAATTACTTAATGGATAAAGAATTAATACGTAAGGAATTCAACGATTTTGATGAGAAGTTGCTGGAAAGATATTATCAAAACCAATGCAGTCCGGAAGAGAGGCAGGTTGTTGAAGGGTGGTTTACCAGATTAAAATATAATAAAGATATAAACCGTATTGCCCGTAAAGAATGGGATGCTACAAGTGAGGAAGGCAGTCAGAAAGGGAAACTGAATGAGATATTGTACAAAATACATTATTATTTGCGCCTGGAAGAGTACCGTAAGAAAAGGGGAGCCACACGGCGTGTATGGTTAAAGAAAGCCATTGTTTCTGTCTCTGCTGCCATCATTATCGTACTCATCGGCTTTTGGTTCGGAGGGCATAATCTTACAGGTGACAAAGAGCTTTATACGGAAATCCGGGCCCCTTACGGATCAAGAATAAAATTTGATCTGCCGGATGGCTCACACGGCTGGCTAAACAGTGGCAGCTCATTGAGATTCCCTTTAAAATTTGCCGGCAGGCAGCGAAAGGTTTTCCTTGACGGAGAATGTTATTTTAATGTGCGACACAACCGTAACAAACCGTTTATTGTAGAGACAAAGAAAATCCGTGTCGTTGCACTGGGGACCGTTTTTGATGTACAAGCTTATAATAATGCCGTATCCACAGAAGAGGTTACATTGGTAAATGGTCAGGTGATGGTCAATAGAAAATTACCAGGCGGCGCTTATAAAAATATCATTTCTCTGAAGCCGGGAGAACATATCAACCTGAATACTCATACAGGTAAAATAAGATTAACGGATCAAACCACTGATAAATATACATCCTGGAAGGACGGGAAATTAATATTTAGAAACGATCCTTTAAGTCGGGTGATTACCACGCTGGAAAAGTATTATAATGTAAATATAGAGGTGAAAGATAAGCAACTTTATCGTTATCATTTTCATGCCACGTTTGAAGATGAAACCTTATTTGAGGCCTTACGATTATTGAAATTAAGTTCTGCCATTGATTATAAAATATGTAAGAGAAAGAAAAATGCCGACAGAACATACAGTAAACGAAAAGTCATCCTTTCTTTAAGAAAATAACCTGAACCTTTAAAACCTATTTGCCTATGAAACATTAAATGATTAAAAAGAAACAGGAAGGTAACTGTCATTACCTTCCTGTTAATCAAGCAGATTAATTTTTTTAAACGAGACATTTTCATTAACCTACTAAAATCATGTAAAATTATGAAAAAAAACCAATTAAAGCCTAAAACTGATGAACGCAGTATTGGCTTTTTAACCAAATCACTAAAAATCATGAAGTTATCTGTATTACTCTTTTTATTGACTGCATTGCAGGTTTTTGCGGACAATTCTTATTCCCAGACTGCCAGGGTGTCCTTGTCGATGAAAAATGCCACGGTAGGGCAGGTACTGAATAAAATTGAGTCGCAGAGTGAGTTCTATTTTCTTTACAATCACCAGTTGGTGGATGTAAATCGCAAGGTGAGTATCAACGCATCTGATGCACAGATAAAGGATATCCTGGCTGGCTTATTTAACGGTACGGATGTTAAATCGCTGGTACTGGGGCGTCAGATCATTTTATCACCCAAAAAAATTCTCAGGAAAGAAATTTCCAAAAACCTGCTGGCACAGCAGGGAATTACCGTTACCGGTACGGTGACAGACGATAAAGGAAACCCGTTGCCGGGGGTGAATATCCTTATTAAAGGGACTGATAAGGGAACAATTACTAATGT
>CAYLJE010000128.1:1678-6675 GCA_964383915.1 uncultured Rikenellaceae bacterium | reverse complement strand
CTTCCCAATATTAACGCACACTGTAAAACTTCATGACGATTCCATTTTAGATATTCAGGTATTATTCGTTTTTTTATATTCCTGAAAAAAGCGATTTTTTTTACCTTTAGGCATTCGTTTTTAACCAATCAGATAGATACACACGTGAAACAAGAAATAGAAAAACAGATCGTAATTTCAGGATTATTGTTTTTATTGTTTATCCCTGTTGTTTTTCCTCAGATTCCTTTAGATAAGAAACCTGAGCCTCCGCTTACGCGTATCCTTTTTGTGTTTGACTGTTCCCAAAGCATGGCAGGGAAGTGGAAGAGTGATAAAAAAATCAATATTGCACGACGGTTTCTGTCTTCCACAGTTGACAGTCTTCAGCATGTAGCTTATGTACAGATGGCTTTGCGTGTATTTGGTTTTCAAAGTTCTGTCCCTCCCCAGGATTGTTCTGATACGCGATTAGTTGTTCCCTTCGGACCTAATAATGCCGGAGCCATTAAACACAAACTAAGATATCTGATCCCAAAAGGGACCACGCCGATCGCCCATTCCCTTGCCTTGACGGTCAATGATTTTCCTCCTTGTGGAAATTGCAGGAACATTGTGGTTTTAATAACCGATGGTATTGAGGCCTGTGACGGAGATCCTTGTGCTGTATCTGCCGAGCTGCAGAAAAAAGGAATTGTATTGAAACCTTTTGTTATCGGGATCGGTGAGGATCCTAATTTCAGAAAAACTTATGAATGTGTCGGGAATTTCTATGATGCTGCTGATGAGGATCAATTCCATGATGTGTTAAAGATTGTGATCAGAGAGGCCCTCGACAGAACCACTGCCCAGGTCAATTTGTTGGATATTTTTGGAAATCCAACCGAAACAAATGTGAATATGACTTTCTATGACAGGGTATCCGGACAGGTGAAAGCAAATTATTATCACACCATCAATAACCGGGGAAATCCGGACACATTGATCCTGGATCCCCTGGTTACCTATTGTTTGGTGGTGCATACGATTCCTCCGGTGATCGTGGATAGTATCAGGGTATATCCGAGAAAACATACGATCATTGCAGTGGATGCCCCACAGGGGTCCTTACGTCTTATTACCAATAATGCCCTGTTTCGGGACAGACAGTTTATTGTTCGCCGGCATGGAGATATGCATACCATCAATGTGCAGAAATTAAATGAGTCCGGGAAATATATTGTCGGCAAGTATGACCTGGAGGTACTGGTGTTGCCCCGTCTTAACCTGACGGTTGATATTAAGCAAAGTACAACCACGACGGTGAAAATTCCACAGCCTGGAATAATGAATGTTTTATTTCCGAAAGAAGGATTTTCAAGTCTTTATCAACTGAATGAGAAGGGGCAGGTATGGGTTACGAACCTGAAAGATGATGTGACTTCCCAGACCCTCTATCTGCTGCCCGGAGATTATGAAGTTGTTTACCGGCCGAAATATTCCAAAAGCTCTCTTTATACGCGGGTGAAGAAAGCCAGGGTAAAATCGGGAAGCTCACAGACTGTTCGTTTTTTTTAAGTGTTTTAAACCTTTGGATCATTAGAGCGTCAAATAGAAAAGAAAACATTAACACTTGGAAGAATTCTCTGACAAAGAACTGGTATCTAAGTTTTCGGTGAAGGGAGAGAAAGAACAGGCCTTTACCCGGATCATGAAGAAATACCAGGAGCCTTTGTACTGGCATGTGCGATGCATTGTCATCTCCCATGAGGATGCTGATGATGTTATTCAGAATACTTTCCTGAAAGTATGGAATAACCTGAAATCCTTTCAGGGAGATTCCCGGCTGTTTACATGGCTATACCGGATTGCGACCAATGAAGCACTGACGTATTTAAAAAAACAACGCAGGAATAACCTGTTGCCCTGGGGTGATTATGAACAGTATCTGGAAAAAAACCTGGAAAGTGATGTGTATTTTTCCGGTGATACCATCGCAAAGAAATTGCAAAAGGCTATTATTAAACTGCCCGAAAAACAAAGGCTTGTTTTTAATATGCGATATTACGAGGATATGAAATATGAAGATATGACAAAAGTACTGGGCACGTCGGTAGGGGCGCTGAAAGCGTCCTACCATCATGCGGTTAAGAAAATTAAAAAATATCTGGCAGGAGGTTAAACCTTTTACCTGTTTATGAGTCAAATGAATAGAGAAGAAAATGAAAAAACATAAAGACATAGAAGCTTTGCTGCCGGGAGACGGAAAACAAAATAATTTCCGGGTTCCTGAAAATTATTTTGAACAACTACCCGGCAAGATGAGGGAGAAAATCCGGATGCCGGAAGAAGAAATTAAAACCATCAAAATGCCGGTTCCACACCGAATGATGACTGTGGCAGGAGTGGCTGCAGCCGTGGTGGCCTTTGTGTTCATAGGGTATTTTTTTGTTCACTATCTGAATACAACGCATTCTCCCGTGCCGGAAGGGTCTGTTTCCTATATTTTTTCAACGGATATTGATGATCAGACCCTTTATGAGTTTATACAACAGGAGGATATCTCTACCGAATTTTCCAAGATGAATACGACAAATGTGGGATCGATTATTGATTATCTGGCAGATAAAGGAGTAGATGATTATTTATTAGCACAACAACTTTAAATGATATACGATGAGAAACAAACGAATGATTATTGCCTGTATTGTGATGATGGGAATTTCAATAGTTTCCCTTCACGCGCAAAAACTTTCCCGTTTTGAACAACTGAATGCCCAACGGGTTGCTTTTATCACCGAGAAACTACAGCTTACGCCGGAAGAAGCACAAGCATTCTGGCCGGTGTATAACGAATACAGGAGAAAAAAGAACGAGTTGGAGCAGACGAAAAATCAGTTGATCAGAAACTATGCTGTGAACAGGAAAACCCTCTCTGATGAAGAAATTGAAAAAATAGCTGACCGGTATGTCCAACTGGAACAAAAACAAGCAGATCTGCTGGTGACGTATCACGCTAAATTCAAGAAAGTCCTTCCTATTAAGAAAGTGCTCATGCTCTACCGGGTAGAGAGACAGTTTACCACCTATCTGCTGCAACAGATCCGGAACCAGCGCCGGAGAAGATGATTAGCTTGCCAACGCAAGCGTCACTTACTCTCCGTCTCTCAACAGTCAGCCTGAGCCTGTCGAAATCAGTTACATTGAGCTTGTCGAAATGTAACGATGATAATACTCGGGTTTCTTACTCCAATGGTTCCACCTCTCTCTCCACCTCCCGAAGAATCTCACAGGATTTGACCAGTTCTTTCATTTTGGTATGATCTACATATAGAGGTCTGTCAATATCCAGGAAGTCCACATATTTGCGGATGACTTCTTTGGCTTTCCGGACACCCCGGCCAAAGGTATAATCACGGATATCCAGTGCCTGGGCAGCGGCCATGAATTCTATCCCCAAAATACCGTAGGCATTATCCAGTATCTGAAAATTTTTCAGGGCAGTATTCATGCCCATGGACACGAAATCTTCCTGATCGGCGGCAGCAGGGATGGATTGTATGCTGGCGGGGGCTGAGAGGATCCGCTGTTCGACGATCTGCATGTCGGCGGTGTACTGGCTTAGCATCATCCCGGAGAACATGCCGGCACCTTTGGTGAGGAAAGGAGGAAGCCCCTGGCTGAGGGCCGGGTTGTTCAGCCTGTTCATTCTTCTCTCCGACAGGACACTTACCATGGTGATGGCTACGCCGGCCATATCCATAGGCAGGGAGACGGGTGTGCCCTGAAAGTTAGCCCCTGAGATCTGCATGTCCTCTTCGGGGAAGAAGACAGGATTGTCTCCCACACCATTCAGCTCCGTTTCTACCTGTGACCGGGCATAGGCCAATGCGTCATGGGCGGTGCCGATCACCTGGGGTGAGGAACGCATCGAATAAGCATCCTGGACCTTGGTTTTGACTTTTCCTGCTGCCAGGTCACCCCCATCAATCAGTTTCCGGATGGCTCTGGCACTGCGTATGGCACCCTTAAAACCACGGGCTTCGTGGAGCTTGGGGGTATAAGGTCTCATGTTGGCTTTCAGAGCTTCCAGCGACATGGCTGTGGCTATCTCAGCTTGTTTGAGCCAATTGTTGGCATCATAGAGGAACAAAGCACTCATGGCGGTCAGAAAATTAGAACCGTTGATGGTGGCCAGGCCATCCCGTGCATGTAACCCCGGTATTTTTATACCGGCAGCATTCATAGCTTCTTTTCCGTGCATCCATTTGCCTTTGTAGTATGCTTTTCCTTCGCCGAGGAGCAATAGAGCAATCTGAGCCATCGGTGCCAGATCGCCCGAAGCACCAACAGAACCTTTTTGACACACATAAGGGGTGACTCCTTTATTCAACATCTCTGCCAGTGTCAGAGGAATGTCCGCGCGACATCCCGAGTTGCCATGGGCATGCACATTGATACGTCCCAGCATGGCTGCCCGGACATGATCAAGAGGGGCCGGTTCTCCAATACCGGCCGCATGATTGTAAACCAGATATTTCTGGAAATCCTGTGTCTGATCATCCGTGAGAATTACCTCGGAAAACTCGCCGATGCCGGTGTTAATCCCATACATGATCTCATGGTCTGCAATTTTCCGTTCTACCATATCCCGGCATGTCCGGACCCTCCGGATCGCTTCCGGATGTAATTCAACGGGTTCTTGGTTCCGTGCTACACGAACAACATCTTCGATGGTAAGGTCATGGCCTGTAATAGTGATCATTTTTCTCCTTTTTTTTAATGTTATGCCTGTACGGCCAAAGGTAAAAATTTTTACAGGTTGAAAATATGACAAAAGGAATGCTTAGAAACATGTATGGTGGAATAGTGGAATGATGGAATGTTGGAATAGTTGATAAGTTGAGGCGTTGAAAGATTTAATTCTGATATGCAACAACTTAATGACAACTTAATTTCGCGGCGCAAGCCGCTAATTACGCGAGCGCAGCGAGCTAATTTCAACTGCGAAGCAGTTTAATGACTACCGTATGACTACC
>CAYLJE010000128.1:0-1578 GCA_964383915.1 uncultured Rikenellaceae bacterium | reverse complement strand
ACCCCCCTTCTTACGACCGCTTCTTTTTCATCAGCCACTGGACGATCACATACAGTAAAACGATGATGGAAAAAAAATCACAGATGCGTCCGATGTAATCTCCATGGACGGTATAAAAAGTCTTCTGATTGTTGGCCCGGATGGTACCGCGTATGACAGCAGGTACCCACCAGCCGGTGATCTGTGAGGCTTCTCCTTTCTGGTTGATGAAGCAGGAGAGACCGGTATTGGCCGAGCGGGCTATGCTGCGGCGGTTTTCTATAGCCCTGAGGCGGGCAAAGTTCATGTGCTGCTTGTAGCCTGGTGTGTTGCCCCACCATCCATCATTAGTAATGATGAACAACAGGTTAGCGCCATTACGGACATAATGAGTCACATAGTCCCCGAAGATAGATTCATAACAAATAGCAATGCCCACCCGCAGGGTACTGTCGGGAGAGACCAGGGGGGTCCGTTCTTTCTGGGTGCCGTAGCTGCCGGTAGTTCCTCCCAGGTCAATGAGAGCATTCCCAAAGATAGAACGGAGTAATCCGGGATAAGGCAGCCGCTCTACGCCTACTACAAGTTTCGATTTGTGGTAGGTTTGAATAACCGGTGTTGTATCGATCTGCAGGGCAGCATTAAAGAAATCGTAATAAGCATTGGCATCAGGGAACTTGTTCGCTGTGGGGGTGGGAGAAGACCCCGGAGGATAAGCCAGATAGGTGGTGGCTCCGGTTACGAATTTAACGCGGGGGTGTTTTTTTACAAAAGCCCGGATGCGCCGGATGCTCCGGCTGCGGGAGAGATCGTTTTCCCACAGGTTGTCGTCAATGGCTGTCTCGGGAGCAACCACATAATCGGTGCTGTCGGTGGTCAGCGAATCAGCCAGGTGGAGGATAATACTCAGTTGCCGGGTGTTGGAGAGCCCCCCGAATTTATCATGGTAAGGATCAATGTTGGGCTGTACGACTACCACGTGTACCTGCCTGCCTGTATCCTGATAGCGGTGGAACCTGAACAGTGACCAGACCACAGGAACTACCAGAATGAATACCAGAATGCTTAGCTCGAAAGTTTTTTCTTTGATCGAACGGAACCTGATATAGTGACGAATCACCTGAAAGATAAGCAGGTTTACAAACAATACCCAAAAAGTGCCTCCCAGTGTTCCCGTATATTCGTACCACTGCACCAGCTTGATATCTTTGGCGAAACCATTCCCCATCAACAGCCAGGGGAAATTGATCTGGATATTCAGGTAGAAATGCTCATAAGCTACCCAGATGAACAGAAAACCGAAGTACCCGAAACGGTCTCCGAGGGTACGATGGGTGAGATGGATCAGCCAGAAAGCCACGGCCATCACAAAACTGTTGATGATCACCGCTGCGATGGCCCCCGGCAGGGTGGCATTTTTTATCCAATAGATGGTCAGGAGGTTCCATATGATAAATGTAATCCATCCCAGGAAAAAAGCCCTGCCGGATCTGTATTTGTCTTTGTTACGGGTGAGATGATCCTCCACAAACAACAACGGGATCCAGGCGATAAACAGGATAATACCTGAAAAATGCTGGTAGAAAGGCAGTGAAAGCA
>CAYLJE010000127.1:0-6770 GCA_964383915.1 uncultured Rikenellaceae bacterium | reverse complement strand
AGGTCATAAAATCTGCGTGGTGGACAATGGTTGCCTCTGTCGAGCGTTTAACCAGGTCGCCTTCAGCGCCATGAGCCGCAATGATATGGCATACCCCGGGAGGGATACCACACTCCTCAGCCAGGGAGACACCTGAAAAAGGATGGCGCAGGTACTTTCCGTAACTTCCCTGTATCGTCCGGCCATTTTTATCCAGCACATATTCCAGTAATTTTCCTACATCGGCGAGGATGGCCCCGGAGATCAAAACATCCATATCCACCGGGAGAGAATCTCCGAAGAATTCCCGGATTTTCTCCCCGCTTTCCCGGGAAATATGAACAACACAACGTTTATGGGCCATGAAACTGACATCCGGTTTTTCACCGGCCAGTAAGGTGAAAGGGATACGGTGCAGGTCCTGTGCAGTGAGTACACTGCGCGACAAAGCCAGACGCCAGACATCGGCTGTTTTTTCCCGCAGATTTTCGTCACCTATCCATGCTAGTTCAGGCCATAGCTCATATATTTCGTCTTTATTGTTCATGATTTGGATTTTTTATTTTGGTTCTTGATTCTTGGAGTTTGTCTCTTTTTGAGAATAAAACTTTCTGCCTTTATCAGGGCGCGATATTTTGCATCTCTACCTTTACCCTTTTATCTTTTCAATGATGGTATCCGTCATCTCCCGGGTAGAAGCAGCACCCCTGCTGATTACTTCCGGACTGCCCGGTAGTTTCAGCATATCATATGTTCTGACTTTTCCTTCAGCGATGACAGTGGCAATGGCTTTTCTGATTTTATCTGCGATTTCGTTTTCACTGAGAAAATCCAGCATCATACAGGCTGATGCAATCATGGCGATGGGGTTGACAATGGATAGGGGATATCCGGCATATTTGGGTGCCGACCCATGGGTAGGCTCAAATATGCCAATCCCTTCGCTGTTGAACTGGGCGCTGCAGGCAAAGCCCAATCCCCCTGTCAAACCGGCGAAGCCATCGGACACAATATCGCCAAACATGTTCCCTGCTACAATGACGCCATACTTCTCGGGGTTTTTTGTAAGCCACATCATCTGAGCATCTATGTTGGTATTCCATAGTTCAATTTCAGGATAGCTGTCAGCCTGTATCTCTTTGGCCAGACTGTACATCATCCCGGATGTTTCACGTATCACATTTGGTTTCTCAGCCAGGGTAACCGACCGGTAACCGTTGTCCCGGGCATACCGGAAAGCCGCTTTCAGGATTCTTTCAGTGGCTTTGCGTGTAAAGATGCGTGCAGATACCGACAGCTCTTCGCGGGGAATCCTGCCATAATTCTTTTTAAATCGGGGATGTGTAAGCAAAGCCCGGTAAACCTCTTCGGGCGGATTGGTCCATTCCACTCCCGAATATAAACCTTCCGTGTTTTGCCGGAAAATGACCACATCTACCTCCGGCTCTTCGATAGAACCATCCTGCCCGCGGCGTATGAAGTTTAACGGATTTCCCTTATAACTGTGACAGGGGCGGATGCTGATATCCAGATTAAAATGTTGCCGCAGTCCGACAATGGGGCTGGAATAGATATATCCTTTTCCCCGGAGGTCAGGATTTAGCTCGCGGGCAGCCTCTTCCTTGGGTCTGGATGTGATGGCGCCAAACAATCCTGTTTTATACTTTTTGATCAGGTCAAGGGTATGCTGGGGGAGAGGGTTTCCTTTTTTTTTCCAAAGCTCCCAGCCGATGTCAGCGTGGATATATTCTGCATCAAAACCGGCAGCATCCAATACACGCAGGCTCTCTTCCAGAACGATCCGGCCAATACCGTCGCCGGGCATGGTTACAATAGTGTGTTTAGACATGATATTGGTTTTAGGGTTATCTGTGGGTAAAAATAGTAAGAAAAAAAGTCGTGCGATTCTGTTTCTTAACATAATTCTAAAAACGGTTAAAATTTTTACCTTTGTTATTCTTTAAACAGGAGCAAAGATGGAAGTGAGAAATATAGATAAGATACCGGTCTGGAGATATTTTCAGGAAATACTGACTATTCCGAGGCCTTCGAAAAAAGAAGGGAAAATTATTGAATACCTGGCTGCATTTGGAAAAGAACACGGACTGGATACTTCTGTAGATGAAGTGGGAAATGTCCTGATTCGGAAACCTGCCACACGAGGGTACGAAAATAGAATTCCGCTAATACTTCAAAGTCATATGGATATGGTCCCGGCGAAGAGCCCTTCGCTGAATTTTGATTTTGAGAAGGATACTATACCGGCTTATACTGATGGAAATTGGGTAAAAACAAAAGGAACCACGCTGGGGGCTGATGACGGCATCGGTGTGGCGGCAGCCCTGGCTGTTCTCGATGCTGATAATTTGGATCATGGGCCTCTCGAAGCGCTCTTCACGGTGGATGAAGAATCCGGGATGACGGGTGCAAAAAATCTGAAAGAAGATTGGATGAAAGGAAAAATGCTGATTAATCTGGATTCGGAAGATGAAGGAGAACTTTTTATCGGTTGTGCCGGAGGACAGGATACCATCGCCACCTTTCATGTTTTTTATGAATCGGTTACGAATCAGGTCATGTCTTTCCGGTTGCGCGTGAATGGACTAACCGGGGGCCATTCCGGAGATGAAATAGATAAAGGACATGCCAATGCCATCAAACTGGTTACTCGTTTTTTATGGGATGCTACGCGTGACCTGGATATCCGATTGTCCCGTTTTACCGGCGGAACCTTGCGGAATGCTATCCCTCCCGAGGCTGAAGCGGTTTTTATTGTTCATAAAAGTAAACATACTGAGTTGATGTTCTTGTTTGAAGCGTTCTCCAAAACGGTGAGGAAAGAATACGAGCAGACCGATCCGGGTATGACACTGGAACTATTAGAAGTTGATAAGCCGGCGGATGTGATGCCTGTGGAGAAACAAAAAGCATTTTTACTCTCTCTTTATGGCTGTTGGCATGGAGTTTATTCCTGGAGTAAAACCATTCCAGGACTGGTCCAGACATCTACCAACCTGGCCCTGGTAAAATCAAATGCAAGCCAGATCAGGGTGGAGACCAGCCAACGTAGTTCTGTTGAATCGGAAAAAAAAGATATGGTGGAGACCGTTGCCAGTGTGTTCAGACTGGCAGGAGCCGAGATAGCCTATGGCGACGGCTACCCCGGATGGACACCTGATCCCGAATCGTTGATTCTGGATATTACCAAACATGCATATAAAGAACTTTTTAACCGCGAACCGGCTGTAAAAGCCATCCATGCCGGACTGGAATGCGGACTGTTTCTGGAGAAATATCCCCGAATGGATATGATATCTTTTGGACCTACCATCAGAGGGGCTCATACTCCGGGAGAAAAACTGGATATTGAAAGCACGCAACGCTTTTGGGAGTTGCTGATATCCGTGTTGAAAAGAATCCCGGAAACTACAGAGGATTAAGTTTTAGATAATTTATCTGATGTTTTGCGGTTTTTCATGTGGAAATACAGATGATTCATAGAAAATGTAAGTTTCACGAATCCCGATACGCTCCGCTATCGGGATAAATGAGTTTAATACTCCGCTGCTTGCAGCGATTAGAGAAGGATTCCTATTTAAACCATTGTTATTAACCTTAAATAAAATGCATCATGGTACTCTCTCAAATATTATTACACATTGAAGAACCCTTGCGTTTCTTTGGAATAAAACTGATCAATTTAAATGATTTCATAGAACTGATTATCCGGTTCTCATTTAACTTATTGATCATTTTTATACTGGTCAGAAAAATATATTTTCCTGTCTCACGGCGGAAGGAGTATTACTTTAATTATATGTTGATTAGTGTGATACTTTTTTTAATAACCTATATGCTGATCAATGTAAAGGATCTTTCGGTAGGGGTTGCTCTTGGACTTTTCGCTCTTTTCGGGATCCTGCGATTTCGTACGGCACAGATCCCCATTAAAGAAATGACTTATCTGTTTCTGGTCATCGGCTTATCTGTCATCAATGCATTGGTAACAAAGAAAATCAGTTATGCCGAGATCCTGTTTATCAATTTAATTGTACTGTTGGCAGCCTGGATGGGAGAGCATTTCTGGTTATCTGCCAGAATGAACAGAAAAACGATCACGTATGAAAAAATAGGAATGATCAAACCGGAAAACCGTCAGAAACTGATAAAGGATTTGCGTGAACGTACCGGATTGAATATTACCCGGGTAGAAATAGGGAAAATTGATTTTTTACGGGACGTAGCCCAGGTGCGCATCTATTACACCCAAACCGAAAAATTTCCTTTCATCGAAGATGATGAGGAGGATATGAATGGTGGTGTGGATTAAGGAAGTAGTAACTGAGCATCTCCATAACTTAGAAACCGGTAATTATTTGCCAGGGCATAATGATATATTTTTTTCCAGTTGTCTCCGGTGAATGCTGCAATCAACAGCAATAATGTGCTTTTAGGCAAATGGAAGTTGGTGACCATCCCGTTGACCAGTCGAAACCGGTACCCCGGAACAATCATCAGACGGGTGGACCCGTTTAGCTGAGACAAATGGTTTTTCTGCATATACGCCAGTAAAATTTCTATTGCTTCTGCAGATGACAGGATTTCTTTGTGTTGATAAGGGTCCCACTGGTCTGTAAACAGGGTTCCATCATCATTCGTTCCATGCCGGTAAATTTTTACAGCCAGCCAGAAAAGACTTTCCAGGGTCCTGACGGTGGTCGTTCCTATGGCAATGATCCGCCTGTTTTTTGTAATAATATTTTCCAGGAATGCCCGGTTGACAGCAAAGTGTTCGGTATGCATGATGTGATCTTCAATACGCTCTGTTTGTATGGGCTTGAAGGTGCCGGCACCTACGTGCAGGGTAAGCTCCATTATCAGAAAATCTCTTTTTATTCTGCCCATCATTTCCGGCGTAAAATGAAGGCCTGCCGTGGGTGCTGCTACTGAACCCTCACGTAGAGCATAGACCGTTTGGTATTCTTTTAAATCCGACGGCTCGGCATCCCTGTTAAGATATGGAGGGATGGGTATGCCACCGGCAAGTTCCAGAACCTGCCCGAAGGTCAGGGAAGAAGCATCCCATGAGAATCTTATCTGGGAAGCATTTCCTTTTTGCCGGATCTTTTCAGCCGTGAGTCGGATTTTTATATCCCCGGAGAGAAAATCAGTCGTTAATTTTCCATTTTTCCATTTTTTGGCATTGCCAATCAAACATTCCCAGATTACCGGTTCCCGGCTGCTGAAAATCTGTTCATAATCTGCGGGATGGACCGGTTCCAGACAGAAAATCTCTATTTTGGCTCCGGTAGATTTGTGGAAAAACAAACGGGCCCGGATAACTTTTGTATTGTTTATTATCAGAACATCGTCTTTGTGAAGCAAATGATCCAGATCACAAAAACATTGGGTTCGGATATTGCCATCCTGATATACCAGTAACTTCGCATGGTCACGGTGGGGTAAAGGATATTTGGCAATTTGCTCTTCGTGCAGCTCGTACGTATATTCTTCCGGATGTATGTCTGGTATCATTGTTATCACGTTTGCCCTGTAAATTATATTTTATCTTCTTTTCAGGAGGACGCAAATTTACGTATTTTTGTAAAAAAAACAGAAGATATGAAATTCAGAACGGGAGACAGGGTTAAATTTAAGGATGAACCCGGGCAGGGGGTGGTTGTAAAAATTGATAAAAAAGGGTTTGTTTACGTCAGAACCCCGGATGGGTTTGAACGCCCTGTTTATCCTGAAGACTTAATGCTTACAGGGATAACTGATTCTGAAAACCCTTTACGGAAAAAGAAAGAAGAAACACTGTCTTCTGCTGTTGTGTCTGAAATTAACCGGGGATATGCAGAAGAAATACCGGATGAGGAAGAGACCGAAGACCTGCAGGGCCAGACATCGCCAGGGATTTATCTGGGAGTGCTGCAAAAAGATGAAAGATTTACTTTTTATCTTGTGAACGACAGTGGTTACCGCTTATATTTTACATTTGGCAGATTGGAAGAAGTAGTACGGGCTCGTATTTTGGAAAAGGGTACCCTGGAGGAAGACACCAAAGTTTTGCTGAAGGAGCTAATGCCGGGTGCAGAGGAAACAATATTTATTCAGTGTCTGTTTTTCAGCAATCACCGGTTTATTCCACGTTCGCCCTGTGATAAACAGATCCCTTTTGGAATCTCCTCCCTGCCAAGAGCCAGGGAATTTAAGGAAAATCCTTATTTTGATGAGAAAGCATGGCTGATCCCTTTGCTTCAGCAGCCGGTGCACGATGTCGTATTTACTAAAAAAAAGGAAAAAGAAATTCTGAAGGAAAAGGGGGACTTACCCAAAAAAAAGATGATGTTACGCCCTGGTATCTCAGGCCCTGAGCCGGTGGAGGAGGTTGACTTACATATTGAAGCAATCCTTGAGAATCATGCAGGGATGTCAAATGGAAAAATTCTGGAAGCCCAACTGGCCCGCTTTGAGATCGCTCTCGTTGGTGCCATGCGCAATAAGCAGAAAAAGATTGTTTTTATTCATGGCCTGGGCAACGGAAAACTGAAATATGAAGTGAGGAAACGTCTGGACGAACGAAAAATCCGTTACCAGGATGCTTCTTTTAAAGAATATGGCTATGGCGCTACGCTGGTGGTGCTGAAATGAACCATTGAAAGAAATGCCTGTCTTGTTCCCAGGGAGGACAGAGCGATGGGGCGTTAGAGCGGAGGGCGAAGGGGCGTTAGAGCGAAAGGGCGAAGGGGAGAAGGAGGGACGGAGAGAAAAAGAAAAGAGAGATTCAT